>JAHRXD010000114.1 GCA_019104825.1 Comamonas sp. | reverse complement strand
AAACGGCGTGCGCGTGCGCTATCTGCATTCCGATGTGGACACCGTGGAGCGCGTGGAAATCATCCGCGACTTGCGCCTGGGTGCGTTCGACGTGCTGGTGGGCATCAACCTGCTGCGCGAGGGGCTGGACATCCCCGAGGTGTCGTTGGTGGCGATTCTGGATGCCGACAAGGAAGGTTTTCTGCGGGCCGAACGCAGCCTGATCCAGACCATTGGCCGCGCCGCCCGCAACCTGCACGGCAAGGCGATTTTGTATGCCGACCGCATCACCGACTCCATGCGCCGCGCCATCGGCGAAACCGAGCGCCGCCGTGCCAAACAAACTGCGTTCAACCTGGAGCATGGCATCGAGCCCAAGGCCATCGTCAAGCGCGTAAAGGATTTGATCGATGGTGTCTATAGCGATAAATCCCAGCAACAAAGCCGCGAAGTGGCCCGCGCTGCTGCCGGGGCGCAGGCGGCGGCCGTACTGTCCGAGGCCGATCTGACCAGGGAAATCAAACGCGTGGAAAAAGAAATGCTCGACTGCGCCAAGCGCCTGGAGTTCGAATCGGCCGCACGGCTGCGCGATCGGTTGGCACTGCTGAAAAATCAACTGCTTGGGGTGTAGGGGGTAACCCCTGGTATTTGTGGATGATTCTTATTTCACTTTATCCGACTGGGTTATTGGGTTTTTATGGTATAGTCCTACAAATCACTCAAGAAATAAAAACCATGGCTTCCCGTCTTGAACAAGACTTTCTGGCGCAGGCCGGTTTTTCCGTTTTTGGGATTCTTGAACTCATTTCTGAAGGAGCTTGCGATGCGTTTGACCACCAAAGGCCGTTTTGCCGTTACTGCCATGATCGATCGGGCCCTGCGCCAGAACAGCGGCCCCGTCACTCTGGCGGCGATCAGCCAGCGCCAGCAAATTTCTCTGTCCTACCTGGAGCAATTGTTCGGCAAGCTGCGCCGCAACGAGCTGGTCGAGTCCACCCGTGGCCCCGGCGGCGGCTACACCCTGGCCCGCAAGGCGGCGGACATTACCGTGACCGACATCATCACCTCGGTCGATGAGCCGATCGACGCCACCCAGTGCGGCGGCAAGGAAAACTGTCTGGGCGAACAGGGCCGCTGCATGACGCACGACCTGTGGGCGGCGTTGAACCGCCACATGGTGGAGTTCCTCAACTCCGTCACCCTGCAAAAACTGGTCGAGGACCAACTGGCCCGGGGCATTCAGATCGAAGACAAGCCGGTGGTGCGCCGGGCGATTTCCTCGGCCCCGGTGGTCAAGCCCATCCGGGTGAATGCGCCCAATTCGGTCTTCGCCCTGGGCAACGCCTTCAATAAATCGTGAGCGCCGTGCCGGTGCCGCGCAAGCGGCCTGTCTACCTCGATTACGCCGCCACCACGCCGGTCGATCCGCGCGTGGTGCAGGCGATGGTGCCCTGGCTGGCCGAGCATTTCGGCAACCCCGCTTCCAGCAGCCACGCCTGGGGCTGGGAGGCCGAGGAGGCCGTCGAGCAGGCCCGCAGCCATGTGGCCGCACTGATCGGCGCCCAGGCGCGGGACATCGTGTGGACGAGCGGCGCCACCGAATCGGACAACCTGGCGATTACCGGCGCGGCCCTGGCCTACCAGGACAAAGGCCGGCACCTCGTCACCGTCAAGACCGAACACAAGGCCGTACTGGACACCATGCGGGCCCTGGAACGGCAGGGCTTCAGCGTCACCTATCTGGACGTGCTGCCCAATGGCCTGCTCGATCTGGCCGCGTTGCAAGCCGCCTTGCGCCCGGACACCATCCTGGTCAGCGTCATGGCGGTGAACAACGAAATCGGCGTGGTGCAGGACTTGGCCGCCATCGGCCGCCTGTGCCGCGAGCGCGGCATCGTGTTCCATGTCGATGCGGCCCAGGCCAGCGGCAAGATCGTGCTGGACGTGCAGGCCACGCCCATCGACCTGATGAGTCTGGCCTCGCACAAAACCTATGGCCCCAAGGGCATCGGCGCCCTGTACGTGCGCCGCCAGCCGCGCGTGCGCCTGCAGGCGCAAATGCACGGCGGCGGGCACGAGCGCGGCCTGCGCTCGGGCACCCTGCCCACGCACCAGATCGTCGGCATGGGCGAAGCCTTCCGGCTGGCCCGGCTGGAGATGGTGCAGGACACGGCCCATGCCCAGCGCCTGCAGCAGCGCCTGCTGACCGGGTTGCAAGACTTGGAGCAGGTCTTTCTCAACGGCGATGCCGGGCACCGGGTGCCGCACAACCTGAACTTCAGCTTTGCCCATATCGAGGGCGAGGCGCTCATGACCGGCGTGGCCGACGTGGCGCTGTCCAGCGGCTCGGCCTGCACCTCGGCCAGCATCGAACCCAGCCATGTCCTGCGTGCCCTGGGGCGCAGCGATGCCCTGGCGCACAGCAGCCTGCGCATCAGCTATGGCCGCTTCACCACCGAGGCGGACATCGACCAGGCCATTGCCAGCATCCGTGCCGCTGTCCAGCATCTGCGCAGCTTGAGTCCCCTGTGGGATCTGCACCAGCAGGGGGTGGATGTTGCCAACATGACGTGGCCCGCTGCCCGGTAAGCCCCGCGCCTGTCGGGTACCGCTCCTTTCCCTGCTCCAGCAGGATTGCGCAAGTTTGGAGACAATCCGGCAATGGCCTCTCCCGAGTATTCCGATCTGCTGCTGGAACACAGCCGCCACCCGCGCAACGCCGGGGCCTTTGCTGCGTCCGCACCGGATATTGGCACCGCCCTGGTGGGGAGTCCGGAGAATGGCGCCGTCGTCCAACTGCAAATCCAGGTGCAGGCCGGGCTGCCGGCGCAGATTCGGGCGGTGCGCTTCAAGGCCTATGGCGATACCGCCACCATCGCCGCTGCATCGCTGATGACCGAGTGGCTGCACGGCAAAACCCTGGATGAAGCGCAGCAGCTCACCAGCAGCCAACTGGTGCAGGCGCTGGGCGTGCCCCCGGCACGGGTGTTCGGCGCCATGCTGGTGCAGGATGCCGTGCGCAGTGCCATCGCCCACTACACCTGCCAGCACCCGGCCGGCCAGCCGTCGACAGCACTCTCATGACAAGGAAACGCATCACCATGACCACCATCACCCTGACCGAAGCCGCCGCCCGCCACGTCGCCCAGCACCTGCAACGCCGCGGACATGGCGTGGGCGTACGCCTGGGCATCAAAACCACCGGCTGCTCCGGCTTTGCCTACCAGTTGGATTACGTCGATGAGGCTGCAGCCAACGACGTCGTGTTCGAGCAGCACGGCGCCAAGCTCATCGTCGCGCCGGAAAACCTTGCCGTGCTGGACGGCACGGAAGTGGACTTCGTGCGCAACGGCCTGAACGAAAGCTTCCAGTTCAAGAATCCCAACGAACGCGATCGCTGCGGCTGCGGCGAAAGCTTCCGCGTCTAATTTAAAAAAATAGCTGTTCCCGCACGTCATTCAATGTTTTTAGATACAAAACATTCTGAAAACAAGAAATATCAAGCGGAGAAAGCTATAAAAATAATAAAACCATGCAACGCATCATCGTTCTGGATACTGAAACCACCGGCCTGTCGCCCGAGAACGGCGACCGGGTCATCGAACTAGGCTGCGTCGAGCTGGTCGGGCGCAAGCTCACCGGCAACAACCTGCACCTGTACTTCAACCCGGAGCGCGACAGCCATGAGGACGCCCTGCGCATCCACGGCCTGACGACCGAGTTCCTCAGCGACAAACCCAAGTTCGCGCAAAAAGCGCAGGACATCCTGGCCTACCTGCAAGGGGCGCAACTGGTCATTCACAACGCACCTTTCGACATGGGTTTTCTGGACAAGGAACTGTCCCTGCTCGGCCTGCCGCCGCTGAAAACCTACGTCAGCGACGTGACCGACTCCCTGGCCATGGCCAAGGACCTGTTCCCCGGCAAACGCAACTCCCTGGACGCCCTGTGCGACCGCCTGGGCGTGGACAACAGCGGTCGTACCCTGCACGGCGCCCTGCTGGATGCCGAGCTGCTGGCCGACGTCTACCTCTACATGACCCGTGGCCAACATGCCTTGCTGGGCGATGACGGCCTGGGCGGCGGCTTCGGCGCGGGGGACGATGCCCGCAACCGGATCGACCTGCGCCAGTTTGCCCTGCCCATCCTGCAAGCCACACCCCACGAGCTGACGGCCCACGCCGAAGCGCTGGAGGCCATCGATAAAGCCAGCAACGGAAAAACTATCTGGCGCAACCTGGATGCTGGATAAATTTATGCCATAATCCTCGCTTTCGCTCAGTGGCGTCGGCAGACGGTGCCACTCAATGCGAAGGGTGATTAGCTCAGTGGTAGAGCACTGCCTTCACACGGCAGGGGTCGCAGGTTCAAACCCTGCATCACCCACCACACTTACCGGGTCGTTAACTCAGCGGTAGAGTGCCACCTTCACACGGTGGAAGCCAGTGGTTCGATCCCACTACGACCCACCAATCACGTTTCAGCGTCATAACCTGCCAGCATTGCTCGCAGGTTTTTTTCGCCCTGAATCCTGCTGGGTGCGAACGGCTGCCGGTCGTCAGCCCGGCTCCACCGCCAGGGCGTGCAAGCAGCGCTGCAAGTGGGCGGCGCCGCTGTCTGGCGGGATGCGGATGCCGCTGGGCAGGTGCAGGCCCCACTGGCTGTGGTGTTCGTGCGCGTGCAGCACCCAGGCGGTCAGGCGGGCAATTTGTGCTTCCCGGCCTAGCAGGCCTGTGGCCTGGGCATCCAGCCAGAGCCGCTGCGCTGCCTGCCCCTGGTAGCTGCGCACGACCAGTTCGCCGTTGCCGCTGGCCAGGGTCTGCGCCGACTTTTTCCAGACGATGTCCCGCACGCGGTCACCGCGCTGGTAGGGACGCACGCCGTCCTGTGCCTCCTGGCCGCCGTGGGGCGCAGCGGTGGCAGCGGCCGTTGGCGGGCTGTGTGCATCCGGCAGCGGCGGGCAGGGTGTTTCTGGCGCCGGGTAGGTCAGCAAGCGGCTGTGGGGCTGCCAGTAGCTCCATAGCCGGAAAACGCCCAAGGGGTAGTGCGATTGCAGCAGCACCCGGGGCAGGGGCTGCCAGCCCCGGGCGCCGGGGGTAAAACTCAGGGCCATCGGGGTGCTGTCTGCGACATCGCTGAAGGTTAGCGGCCGATCGGCTGGCTGCGGCAGAAAGGCCAGGCCGATGGCGTAGCGCGGCCGGTTGCCCGAAGTTGAAAGCGTGATGGGAACTTGCACGGCTTGGTGCGCAAACGTAGGCGGCAGCGGGCCAAGCCGCACTTGCAGCCCTTGCAGATTGCGGTACGCCACGCCCACGCTGGCGCCAGCAGCCGACAGCAGCCAGAAGGTGAGCAGATAGCCGAGGTTGAGCTGGAAGTTGATCGACGCCAGCAGGAGCAGCAGTACCGTCAGCGCCAGGAACCAGCCGGCCCGGGTGGGCAGTACGTAAATCGTGCGCTGGCGCAGTTCCTGCTGGTCGCTGGGCGGATGGCGCCGGGCCAGCCAGCGTTGCCATGGCTGCTGCCAGCGGCCCAGGCGGGGCGGGGCGCTCATGGCAGCGCCGTGGCGGCCAGCATGGCCTGGGCTTGTTCGCTGCTGCTGCGACCCGCCGTGGCTATGGGGTGCAGCCGGTGGGCCATGGTCTGCACAAAAATGGCCTGCACATCGTCCGGGGCCGCGTAATCGCGCCCCTGGAGGAGGGCGTGGGCCTTGGCCGCCCGCACCAGGGCGATCCCGGCACGCGGGGACAGCCCTTGCCGAAACCATTGCCCGCTGCGCGAGGCGTCAAGCAGATCCTGCACGTAGTCCAGCAGGGACGGGGCGGTATGGACTTGCAGCACGGCTGTTTGCAGCTGCGCCAGGGTGGTGTTGTCGATCTGCGTCTGGATGGTGTCGGCCAGGTGGCGGTGGCCGTTGTTGAGCAGCAATTGGCGCTCGGCTTCGCGGCTGGGGTAGCCCAGGCTGATGCGCATCAGAAAGCGGTCGAGCTGGCTTTCCGGCAGGGGGTAAGTACCCAGTTGCTCCAGCGGGTTCTGCGTGGCGATGACGAAAAAGGGCGTTGGCAAGGGGTGGCTTGCGCCTTCTATGCTGACCTGCTTTTCCTCCATGGCTTCGAGCAGGGCGCTTTGGGTTTTCGGGCTGGCGCGATTGATTTCATCGGCCAGCAGTACTTGGGCAAAGACCGGACCGGGGTGAAAGCGAAAGCGCTGGTCGGCGGCCTCGTACACGCTCACCCCGGTGAGGTCGCTGGGCATCAGGTCCGCCGTGAACTGCACCCGTGAAAATTGCAGGCCAAGGCTGTGCGCCAGGGCATGGGCCAGGGTGGTCTTGCCCACGCCGGGAACATCTTCCAAGAGTAAATGTCCCCCTGCCAACAAACAGGTGATGCAGTCCTGCACTTGCTGTTTTTTGCCGACAAGCACCGTGTTAAGCTGCTGTAACAAGGTTTGGAGGGTATGTGTATACATGCTTGAACCAAGGTGAAGAAGATGAAAGCGGAGGCAATGCGTTATGAGTAAAACAGGGTATTACAGCCACTCTTTATTCCGTAAACACGAAATGGGCGTGGGCCATCCAGAGTGCCCGGAACGGCTGTCGGCCATTGAAGATCGGTTGTTGATCAGCGGTGTTTTCGATGCACTGGAACGCCAGGAGGCATCGCAAGCCACCTGGGAAGATATCGAGCTGGCCCATGATCGCATGTATGTGGCCGCGCTACGGGGTTTGACCGACCGGCTGCTTGAAGAGCAGCAGGCAGGCGGGCCGGATTATGCGCAGATCGACACCGATACCTCGATCAACGCCTTTACCTTCGATGCCGCACGGCATTCTGCCGGTGCGGCACTGGCTGCAACCGACGCGGTGCTTTCCGGTGCATTGGAAAACGCCTTTTGCGCCGTTCGCCCGCCGGGACACCATGCCTGCCGCGACAAGGCCATGGGGTTCTGCTTTTTCAATAACATAGCCATCGCCGCTTTACATGCCTTAAACCGGCGCAACCTGCAGCGCGTTGCAGTCATTGACTTCGACGTCCACCACGGCAACGGCACGGAAAACATTCTTGCCGGTGACGAGCGGGTGCTGATGGTCAGCTTCTTCCAGCATCCCTTCTATCCGTATAGCGGCGACAAGGATCCGGCGCCGAACATGCTCAATGTGCCGATGCCGGCCTACACCAAGGGCATGGAAGTGCGCGAGATGATCGAAATGATGTGGCTGCCCCGGCTCGAGGCGTTCAAACCCGAGATGATCTTCATCAGCGCCGGTTTCGATGCCCACCGCGAAGACGACATGGGCCAGATGGGCCTGACGGAAAACGACTACACCTGGATTACCGAGAAAATCAAGGACGTTGCCCGCCGCTTCGCCAAGGGGCGTATCGTTTCCTGTCTTGAAGGCGGCTACATGATGAGTCCCCTGGCCCGCAGTGTGGAAGCACACTTGCGCGTTCTGGCCGATGTGTGAGTCGGAGGCCTGCGTATGAATCCGGAACCGGTACTGCTGCAACAGGATGGGCGGGGTGTTGCCACACTGACCTTGAATGACCCGCAGCGCTTCAATGCGCTGGGGCAGGACATGCTGGCGGCCTTGCAGCAGCGGCTGGATGCGCTGGCCCAGGATGAACAGCTGTGCGTCGTGGTGCTGGCAGGCAGCGGCAAGGCTTTTTGCGCAGGCCATAATCTGAAGGAAATGTCCGCGCACCCCGATCTGTCGTGGTACCGGCAATTGTTTGCACAATGCTCGCGGGTTATGCAATCCATCCAGAATTTGCCGGTTCCGGTCATTGCCCGGGTGCATGGCATGGCCACGGCGGCAGGCTGCCAGCTCGTGGCGCAGTGCGACTTGGCAGTGGCCAGCACCGAGGCCAGCTTTGCCACCAGCGGCATCCACTACGGCCTGTTCTGCGCCACGCCCAGCGTTCCCCTGGTGCGCAACGTACCTTTCAAGCACGCCATGGAAATGCTGCTGACGGGCGATTTCATCGATGCCCGGACTGCCCTGGAACAAGGCCTGCTGAACCGCGTGGTGGCGGCGGATGCACTGGATGCGGAGGTCGAGAAACTGGTGCAGTCCATCGTGGGCAAGCCCCGGACAGCCATCCGTATGGGCAAGGCCATGCTCTACCGACAGCGGGAGATGGGGCTGGAGGCTGCGTACCAGCTGGCCGGGCAGACCATGGCTGCCAACATGATGGATGCCGATGCCCAGGAGGGGGCGCTGGCATTCGCCCAGAAGCGCATACCTGTCTGGAAATCCTAGGGTAATCCCTTGGTGATTTGTGGCAATCGGTATTGGTCTTTTTGTGCAATTCTGCTTAAAATCGAACGGTCGTTCTATTTTATTGGAGCTGGATTTCCTGATCCGGTGGGCTAAATAAGCACACTGGCATTTTTTTCCTGCCATAGAATGTGCAGTTTACGTTAACGTCAATTCCAAGGTAGTAAGGAGCCGCAGCATGAAGGTATTGGTCCCAGTCAAGCGCGTGGTGGACTACAACGTCAAAGTCCGTGTGAAATCGGACGGCACGGGTGTAGACATCGCCAACGTCAAGATGAGCATGAACCCCTTTGACGAAATCGCCGTCGAAGAGGCCGTGCGCCTGAAGGAAAAAGGTGTTGTCACCGAAGTCATCGCCGTTTCCTGCGGCGTGGCGCAATGCCAGGAAACCCTGCGCACCGCCATGGCCATCGGTGCCGACCGCGCCATTCTGGTGCAGACCGATGCCGAATTGCAGCCCCTGGCCGTGGCCAAGCTGCTCAAGGCGCTGGTCGACAAGGAGCAGCCCGGGCTGGTGATCCTGGGCAAGCAGGCCATCGACGACGATGCCAACCAGACCGGCCAGATGCTTGCCGCCCTGACCGACCTGCCCCAAGCAACCTTTGCCTCCAAGGTGGAAGTGGCAGACGGCAAGGCGCGAGTCACTCGCGAAGTCGATGGCGGCATGGAAACCCTGAGTCTGGCTCTGCCTGCGGTGGTCACGACCGACCTGCGCCTGAACGAGCCGCGCTACGTCACCTTGCCCAACATCATGAAGGCCAAGAAAAAGCCGCTGGACACCGTGACCCCGGAAGACCTGGGTGTCGACGTGGCCCCGCGCATCAAGACCGTGAACGTTGCCGAACCGGCTGGCCGCAAGGCCGGGGTGAAGGTGCCCGACGTTGCCGCCCTGGTCGAAAAGCTGAAAAACGAAGCCAAGGTGATCTAAGGAGGATATGAAA
>JAHRXD010000109.1 GCA_019104825.1 Comamonas sp. | reverse complement strand
GAGAGACGCCATTCCCAACGGCTCAAAAGTGTCTAGGGACCCCGGGTCGATTCAAAGATCAAAGGGGACTACAACCCCTTTGACCCAGCCTGGGAGGTGTATGGCGAGAAGTTGAGGACGAAACGGATGCTCAAAAGCATGGCGTACCAGTACGAGACTTCAAAGCTGTTCATCCAACAGGACGGGCGTTGTGCGCTTTGCACAGAACCTTTGGACTACCAAAGCGGATGGCACGACCACCACATTGTTCGCAGGGTGGATGGCGGGTCAGATGCGATGGCTAACCGGGTGCTTCTGCATCCGGTGTGTCACACACGGCTGCACGCCTTGGGTTTGCAAGTAGCGAAACCGGCCCGAAAAGGGCTTTGAGTTTGGTTTCTGGGGAGATGCCATGAGTAAAATCGGGCGTTTACACAGGAACCAGATATGTTGTGCTTGAGCCGGATGCGGTGAAAGTCGCAAGTCCGGTTCTTAGGGGGGAATGGTTCAGCAATGAACTGTTCCTACCCTCCCTTTTCAGCCAATGTTATTCGATTCATCCATCCGCAAAGAGCTATCCCGCAGCTTTGGCGCGACGCTGCTGGTCCTGATTACCGTGGTCATGACCATGATGCTCATCCGCATGCTGGGGCAGGCGGCCAAGGGGGTCATCAGCCCGTCGGACGTGCTGCTTGTCATGGGGTTTACCGTGCTGGGCTATCTGGCCACGATTCTGACCTTGAGCCTGTTCGTCGCCATGGTGTCCACCCTCTCGCGCATGTACCGCGACAGTGAAATGGCCATCTGGATGAGCAGTGGTCAGGGGCTTTTGAGCCTGCTGCGGCCCTTTCTGCGCTTTGCCTGGCCGATTTTGGCGGCGGTGCTGGGACTGTCGCTGATTGCCTGGCCATGGAGCAATGACCAGGTGCTGCAACTGCGCACGCAGTTCGAGCAGCGCAGCGACCTGGATCGCATCGCTCCGGGGGAGTTTCAGGAATCGGCCGATGGCAGCCGCGTCTTCTTCATTGACAAGGAAAAACTCAGCGCGGATGCCGCCAGCAACGTCTTCGTAGTGGAGAAGCGTCCCGGCCAGGAGTTGGTGACTTCGGCCCAATCGGCCCACATCGAGGTGGTGGACGGCTTGCGCTACGCCGTGCTGGAAAATGGCCAGCGGGTAGAAACCCGGTACAGCGACCAGACGAGCAAATTGACGCAGTTTGCCCGCTACCGGGTGCTGTTGCAGGCCGATGCGCAAGCACGCACCGAATACAGCGTGCGGGCGCTACCCACCACCGCCCTGCTCGGCGATGCCGACGCGCAGCGCCATGGCGAACTGGCCTGGCGGTTGAGCCAACCCCTGCTCGGCCTGGCCCTGGTGTTTCTGGCGCTGGCGCTGACCCGGGTGAACCCCCGCGTCGGCAAAAGCAGCAGCCTGATGCTGGCGCTGCTGGCCTTTGTCGTTTACTACAACCTGGTGAATGCTGGGCAAGGCTGGGTTTCGGCCGGGCGCATCAATGTCTGGGCCTTTTTGCTGGTGTTGCATGGCGGGGTTTTGTTGCTGGGCATCGGCGGTCTGCTGATGCGGCATCGGCAATGTACGCTGCGGGAGTTTTTCACCCGTAGCGCGGGAGGTCGGCCATGAAGATTTTTCGCCGCCTGATTTTCAAAGAGGTCATCAGCGCCGTGGCCTTTGTCTCGCTGGGTTTTCTGGCCCTGTTTTTCTTTTTCGACCTGCTCGATGAAATGCGCAGCGTGGGCCGGGCGCCGGGCTACACCCTGAGCTATGCGCTGCTGGCCGTAGCCCTGGAAATCCCCAATCACCTGTATGAACTGCTGCCGATCACCGTGCTGATCGGCACGATTTTCGTCATGGCGCGGTTTGCGCAAAGTTCCGAATTCACCATCATGCGCACCAGCGGCATGGGGCCGTGGCGGGCGCTGGGCACCATGGTGGTGCTGGGGCTGGGCTTTGTGCTGTTCACCGGCTTCCTGGGCGACTATGCGGCCCCGGCGGCGCAGCGGCTGGCCTTGCAGGCCCAGGCCAAGTATCTGGGGGCCAGCAAATCGGCCGGCAGCACCGGCGCCTGGCTGAAAGAGCGCTCGCCCGAGGGGCAGATGCTGGCCGTGAACGTGGGGGCCATCGACGCCAATGGCCGCCTGGGGCCGGTGCGCATTTTCGCCTTCGATACCGAGGGGCGGATGCGCCAGCAACTGCACGCCCGCAGCGGCCAGGTGGCGGCCAATACTGGAAAATGGGAGCTGAATGACGTGCAGCGCAGCCAGTTTGACTATGCTTCTTCTGGCGAAGCATTGAGTGTCCAGCGGGAACAGCTATCGAATTTCATCTTCCACAGCAGCATCACCGGCGACATGGCCCTGGCAGCCGCGCACAAGCCCGACCACATGCCCATGCTGGAGCTGTGGCGCTTTGCCCAGCATCTCAAGGCCAACGAGCAATCGGCGCAAAAGTACGAGATGGCCTTCTGGCGCAAGGTGTTCTACCCCCTGAGCTGTCTGGTGATGGTGGTGCTGGCCCTGCCCTTTGCCTATCTGCATTTCCGTTCCGGCGGGATTGCGGGCTATGTCTTTGGCGGGGTGATGGCCGGGATCAGCTTTTTCCTGCTCAACAACGTCTTTGGCTACGCCGGCAGCTTGCAGAACTGGTCGCCCCTGTGGAGCGCTGCGGCGCCGGGGCTGGCGTATTCCGTGCTGTCGCTGGCCGCGTTCGGCTGGCTGGTGCTTAGACGCTGATCGCTCTTTTTTGCGGTCTTATATATAAATAGTTCATAATAACGCCCAGTTTTATTCAGGGCGTGTTTTATGAACCTTCACCAATTTCGCTTCGTGCAAGAGGCCGTGCGCCGCAACCTCAACCTGACGGAAGCGGCCAAGGCCCTGCACACCTCGCAGCCCGGCGTCTCCAAGGCCATCATCGAGCTGGAAGAGGAATTGGGCGTGGACATCTTCGCCCGCCACGGCAAGCGTCTGAAGCGCGTGACCGAGCCGGGCGAGCATGTGCTGCAAAGCGTCGCCATCATCATGCGCGAGGTGGGCAACCTCAAGCGCATCGGCGAGCAGTTCAGCGCCCAGGACAGCGGCACCCTGAGCATTGCCACCACCCACACCCAGGCCCGTTACGTGCTGCCCCATGCCGTGGCCAGGCTGCGCAGCAGCTACCCCAAGGTGCATATCAGCCTGCACCAGGCCACGCCGCACGAAGTGGCCCGCATGGTGCTGGACGAGCAGGCGGAAATCGGCATGGCCACCGAATCCCTGTCCGACTACCCCGATCTCGTCACCCTGCCCTGCTACGAATGGGAGCATGTGCTGGTCGTGCCGTCCGGCCACCCGCTGGCGGCCAAAGAGCGCATCGGCCTGGACGATCTGGCGATTGAACCGCTGATCACCTACCACCCGTCGTTCACCGGGCGCAACAAGATCGACGCCGCCTTTGCCGCCCGCCAGTTGCACCCGCGCGTGGTGCTGGAGGCGATCGACTCGGACGTCATCAAGACCTACGTGCGCCTGGGACTGGGCGTGGGCATCGTCGCGGAAATGGCCATGCGCGAAGACCCCGGCACCGATCTGGTGGCCCGCCCGCTGGGTCATCTGTTCGGCCAGAGCGTGGCCCGCGTGGCGTTCAAGCGCGGCGCTTACCTGCGCAACTTCGTCTACAAATTTGCCGAAACCCTGAGCGACCGCCTCAGCCGCGACCTGATCGTGCGGGCCATGCAGGGCGAAGCCAGCGACTACGGCTTGTAATTCTCCCCTTCCCTTTTCCTGCCATGACTGCCACGCCCCACTTCCCCAGCCGTCTGCCCCAGGTGGGCACCACCATCTTCACCACCATGTCCGCCCTGGCGCAGGAGCATCGGGCCGTCAATCTTGGCCAGGGTTTCCCGGATTTCGGCTGCGATCCGCGCCTGCTGCAAGCCGTCACCGCTGCCATGCAGGCCGGCCACAACCAGTACGCGCCCATGCCCGGCACGCCCGCGCTGCGCCAGGCGGTCAGCGACAAGATGCACGCCCTGTATGGCCGCCGCTATGACGCGGGCAGCGAAATCACCGTCACCGCCGGGGCCACCCAGGGCATTCTGACCGCCATCCTCGCCTGCACCCAGCCGGGGGACGAGGTGATCGTCCTCGACCCCTGCTACGACAGCTATGTGCCCAATATCGCGCTGGCCGGGGCCACCGCCGTGCGCGTGCCGCTCACCCCCGGCAGCTTTGCGCCGGACTTTGCCAAAATCGCCGCCGCCCTCACCTCGCGCACGCGCCTCATCATCATCAACACCCCGCACAACCCCAGTGCCACGGTGTGGAGCGATGCGCAGATGCGCCAGCTCGAAGAACTGCTGGCCCTCACCAACGTGCTGCTGCTCAGCGACGAGGTGTACGAACACATGGTCTTCGACGGCCAGCAGCACCAAAGCGCGGCCCGCTTCCCCGGCCTGGCCGAGCGTGCCTTCATCGTCTCCAGCTTCGGCAAGACCTACCACGTCACCGGCTGGAAGGTCGGCACCGTCGCCGCCCCGGCGGCGCTGACGGCGGAATTTCGCAAGGTGCATCAGTTCAACGTCTTCAGCGTGAACACGCCCATGCAGGCCGCCCTGGCCGACTACATGCGCGACCCGGCGCCCTACCTGGAACTGCCCGCCTTCTACCAGCGCAAGCGCGACCTGTTCCTGCAAGGCTTGCAGGCCACCCGCCTCAGGCCCCTGCCCACGCGCGGCACCTACTTTCAGTGCGTGGACATTTCCGGCGTCACCGGGATGAACGAAGCGGACTTCTGCCGCTGGCTGGTGCAGGACATCGGCGTGGCGGCGATTCCGCTTTCGGCCTTCTACGGCGACGGGTTCGACCAGCAGGTGGTGCGCTTCTGCTTTGCCAAGGAAGATGCCACCTTGCTGGCAGCGCTGGAGCGGTTGAAGAAGTTATAACGATAGCTGCTTGCGATGATGTATAAAGGGTTTCATGGTGTTATCGCCTTGAAACCCTTTTTTTTAAGCGGAAGGCACTATCAAATCAGATAAAAACACCCCCTGGTGTTACCCCTCGTTTCCGCCTTGATCCATATCAGACGGCGGGAAAGATGATTTCGCTATATTGGAATGTATATTCCGCTACACAAGGCACGCGATGCCACTGCGCACAACAGCAAGGTGGCCTTTTTTTGCCTGGCGTTATATATATTTTTAAATAACGAATCAGGGGTTAGAAATGGCAGCGAGGGTATCCATGAAACGGGCCAGTCCAGTGCTGTTGGCGCTGGGGCTTTCCGCCGGGGCGGTGTATGCCGCCGACGGCGTGTTCGAGCTGGGCACGGTGACCGTCACCGGCACGCGGGCGCAGGCACAGTCTGCGGACGAGGCCGTGCTGGGCCAGGAAGAGATCACACGCCGCAATGCCGACACCGTTGCCGACGCGGTACGCCTGCTGCCCGGAGTCAGCCTGTCGCGCGTCGGCGCACGCAACGAGGAGATGGTCTACGTGCGCGGCTTCGATTCGCGCCAGGTGCCGGTGTATGTAGACGGCATTCCGCTCTACGTGCCCTACGACGGCTATGTGGACTTCGGCCGCTTCACCACCTTCGACCTGGCCGAGATCCGCGTTGCCAAGGCCGATGCCTCGCTGCTCTACGGCCCCAACACGTTGGGTGGGGCCATCAACTTGGTCACGCGCAAGCCGGTCAAGGGTTTTGAGGGCGATGCCCTGCTGGGCCTGGGCGCAGGCCAGATGCGCAAGGCCGCCGTGAACCTGGGCGGCAACCAGGGAAGTTGGTACTACCAGATCGGCGCGTCGTACCTGGATGCCGACAGCTTCCCGCTGCCCAAGGGGTTTACGGATTACAAGAAAACGCCCACCGACACCGGCAGCGACCGCGAGAACGCCAGCCGCACCGACAAGCGCCTGTCGTTCAAGCTGGGCCTGACGCCCAATGCCACCGACGAGTACGCCCTGGGCTACGTGCGCCAGGAAGGCCGCAAGGGCAACCCGGTCTACACCGGCGCATCGACAAGCACCAAGCCGCGCTACTGGCGCTGGCCCTATTGGGACAAGGACAGCATCTACTTCCTGAGCAGCACGCGCATCGGCACCAACAACGTGCTCAAGACGCGGCTGTACCACGACAGCTACAAGAACGGCCTGGACATGTATACCAACGCTAGTTACACGGCGCACGACCCGACCAGCGCCTACAAGGACACCAGCAAGGGCGGCGCCATCGAATGGGCCAACTACAGCCTGGACCGGCAC
>JAHRXD010000075.1 GCA_019104825.1 Comamonas sp. | reverse complement strand
GCGGCGGGCACGGCGCTGATTGCGCTGCAACGCCACGTCGGGCGCAGCGCCCACGATCAGGTGCAGTTGCGCAAGGTGTTCAGCTGGCTGGCGCTGGGGCCGGCCATTTCCAACTTTATCGGCCCGTTTTTTGCCGGTCTGCTGATCGACCACGCGGGCGGGCAGGCGGGCAGCGAGATGGGCTTTCGCGCCGCTTTCCTGCTGCTGGCGCTGCTGCCCATTGCCGCCTGGTTCTGGGTGCGGACGGTGCCCGAGCTGCCGCCGGTGCCGGTGGCGGCGGGCAAGGCCCCGGCGGCCTGGGATCTGTTGCAGGACCAGGCGTTTCGCCGCCTGCTGCTGATGAACTGGGCGCTGTCCTCGTGCTGGGACGTACACACTTTCGTGGTGCCCATCCTGGGGCATGAGCGGGGGCTGTCGGCCTCGGTGATCGGCAGCATTCTGGGCGGTTTTGCCATTGCCGCCATGGTGGTGCGACTGATCCTGCCCGTGGTGGCCCGGCACCTGCGCGAGTGGCTGGTGGTGTGGTGTGCCATGCTGGGCGCGTGCCTGCTGTTCATGCTCTATCCGCTGATGCCGGGGCCGTGGAGCATGGGGCTGTGTTCCGTCTTGCTGGGGCTGGTGCTGGGCTGCGTGCAGCCGATGGTGATGAGCATGATCCACCAGATCACCCCGCAGCATCGCCACGGCCAGGCGCTGGGCCTGCGCATGATGGCCATCAATGCCTCCAGCGTGATGATGCCGATGGTCTTCGGCAGCCTGGGCGCGGTGCTGGGGGTGTCGGCCCTGTTCTGGGGCGTGGGCGCGATGGTGGGGGCCGCATCGCGCCTGCCGTGGCTGCTGGGGCGCGATACTTTCGCGGATTAACCCGTGCGGCCGTTGAGCTGGTAGAAGTCCTTCAGGATCTGCCATGCCTGCTCGGGGGTGTCGGCAAACTGGAACAGTTTCAGGTCTTCGGCGCTGATGACGCCTTCCTCGACCAGCATGTCGAAGTTGAACAGGCGTTTCCAGAACTGCGAGTCGTACAGCACGATGGGCACCGGCTTGATCTTGGTCGTCTGCACCAGGGTCAGCACCTCGAACAATTCGTCCATGGTGCCAAAGCCGCCCGGGAAGGCCACCAGCGCCTTGGCCCGGATGAGAAAGTGCATCTTGCGCAGCGCAAAGTAGTGGAACTTGAAGCTCAGGCCGGGGCTGATGTAGCGGTTGCCGTGCTGCTCGTGCGGCAGCAGGATGTTCAGGCCGATGGTCGGTGCCCCGGCGTCGTAGGCGCCCCGGTTGGCTGCTTCCATGATGCCGGGGCCGCCGCCGGTGCAGACGTAAACGCGCTGGTTGGTCGGGTGCTGCTTGCTGTATTCGGCCACCAGGTAGGCAAAGCGGCGGGCCGCTTCGTAGCGCTGGGCGTTGCGCATGTCGCGCTGGGCCAGGGCGATGGCCTGGGCATCGCCGCTGGCCTGGGCGCTGTCCAGGGCGCGGGTGGCCTCTTCCTGATCGACAAAGCGGGCGCTGCCGTAGACCACCACGGTGTGGTAGATGCCCATGGCCTCCTGGTCCAGATCGGGCTTGAGCAATTCCAGTTGAAAGCGGATGCCCCGGGTTTCGCGGCGGGCCATGAATTCGGGGTCGGCAAAGGCCAGACGGTAGGAATCGGGCTCGGTCGGGTCGGCCGTCAGGTCGCGCGTGGCGTTCGGGCCTTCCAGGGGGGCCAGGTCCTCCATGAGGGAGCGTTCGTACAGGGGGGGAGTCATAAGCGCCTTTCCAAGGTTTTTGCTTTTATTCGATCAGCATCGGAAGCTATTAAATAAGGTGCTGCTACCGCACGTATTTAAACAGTTTTAAGGTAAAACAATACTGAAATCCTTATTTCATAGTCGCAAGCAGCTATGAAATCATGAATCTATAGGGTTACATACCGAAGCGTTGCAGCCCGGCCGTGGCGCAATACCAGCCGGCGGCGGTCAGCAGCAGGGAACACAGCAGATGGGTGCCGGCCCAGACCATGCCCATGGCCCAGCGGCCTGCGTGCAGCAGTTGAAACACTTCGGCGCTGTAGCTGGAGAAAGTGGTCAGCCCGCCGAGCAGGCCGGTAATCAGGAACAGCCGCCACGCCGGGTCGAGCTGGGGCAGGGCCTCGAAGGCGGCAATCGCCAGCCCGATCACGTAGCCCCCGATGGCATTGGCGGCCAACGTGCCCCAGGGCAGCTGGCCCGGGTGGCTCAGCCACAGTCCCAGACGCCAGCGGGCCAAAGCCCCCAGGGAGGCGCCGGTGCAGATGGCCAGGACGTGCAGCATTTCAGGAGAGAGAGGAGCCGGATGCCCCGTGCTGGGTGGATGCCGAGGTGCTGCCGCTCATGCTGGGCGGCACGGGCCGGCCGGCCAGGCGGTCGCGAAACAGCGCGGCCCGCATCAGGAAGATGGTGGAGATCGGCACCGTCGTGGCAATGAACACGGCGATCAGCAGGGTGTAGAAGGCCGGGCCATCCCCGGTGGCGGAATAGAACACCACGCTGGCCCACATGATGAGCCAGCAGCCCAGGGTGGCGATGATGGCCGGGGCGTGAACGCGCTCGTAATAGGTTTTCAGCCGCACCACGCCCCAGGAGCCGAGCAGGGCCACGCAGGCCCCGGCCAGGGCCAGGAGGGCAACCAGCCATTGCAGCCACAGCGGCAGGTCGGCAGCGTTCATTCGATCACCTCCCCGCGCAGCAGGAATTTGGCCATGGCCGTGGTGCCCACGCAGCCGAACAGGGCGATGAGCAGGGCGGCTTCAAAGTAAACGCTGGACTGGTAGTGCATGGCCAGCACCAGCATGAGCAACATGCCGTTCAGGTACATGCTGTCCAGCGCCAGCACCCGGTCTTGCGCCGTCGGGCCGCGCAGCAGGCGCACCAGGGTGAGCAGCATGGCCAGCACCAGAATAAAAATGGCGGTGGGAAGCGCCAAGTCCAGAGGGGTGGAGAGTAGGCCCGTCATTCAAAAATCTCCATCAGGGGGCGTTCGTAGTGGGTTTTCACATACTGGGCAATGGCGGCGTGGTCGTAGGCCTCCAGCACATGCAGCATCAGCATGCTGCGGTCGCGCGAGATTTCCGCCCAGGCGGTGCCGGGGGTGATGCACACGATCATGGCCAGCACCGCCAACCCGTTGGGGTCGCGCAGCTGCAGGGGAATGGCAACGAAATCCGCCGGGTGGCGGCGGTAGCGCGGCAGCAGCAGAAAGCGCACCACATGCAGGTTGGAGACGGTGGTGTCATGCACCACCCGCAAGGCCAGGCGCAGAATCGTGATCGGATGGCGCACCCGCACGGGCAGGGGCCGCAGTCCCCGCGTTATCAAGGGAATGCTCCAGCCGAGCAAGGCGCCCAGGACGATGTGCCCCAGGCTGAAGCGGTGGTTGAGCAGCAGCCAGAGGACGAACAGGGCCACCGAGAGCAAAGGGGCGGGCAGGAGTTTGCGCATCATGGTGCTGTTCCCGAAGCGGCAGGCGGGTTGGGGACGGGCGCTGCCTGGAGTACGGCCTGGATATAGGTGTGCGGGCTGTGCAGGCTTTGCGCCGTGGCCTCGGTGTAGCGCATGGCGCCGGGGGCGTGCAAGGTCAGCGCCAGGCTCAAACCCATCAGGGCGGCAATGGCCACGCCTTCGGTGAGGCGGATTTCCGGGGCCGTGCGCTCATGCGCCGCCCAGAAGTGGCGGATACCGGCACGGGTCAGGGCAATCAGGGCCAGCAGCCCGGAGCCGATCAGCAACGCCAGCAGCAGCCAGGCCGTCGGTGGCGGCGCAGTGGTCAGCGGGTGGCCCAGCCCCAGGGGGGAGAGCAGGGCGGTGAGCATGGCGAATTTGCCGAGAAACCCGGACAAGGGCGGCAATCCGGCCACCACCAGGGTACACAGCAAAAAGGCCAGGCCCAAAAATGCCGCCGCAGCAGGGATCGGGCGGCCGATCAGGGCCTGTTCCTCGTCGTCCAGATTGGTGTGGTCGGCCGCGATCAGCTCGTGGCTGAGGAAGGGGGCTTCCTCGTCGTCCAGGTCGACCATGCTGGCGCCGTGGTTGCGCCAGCGGTCAATGGCATCGGCCAGCAGGAACAGGCAGGCCACCGCCAGGGTCGAGCTGGGCAGGTAATACAGCAGGCCGGCCGTGAGCATGGGGTGGCCGAATCCGACCGCAGCCAGCAGCGTGCCGGACGAGACGATGGCCGCATACCCGGCCAGATGGGTCAGCCGCGTGGCGGCGAAGATGCCGATGCTGCCGAACACCATGGTCACCATGCCCCCGGCGATCAGCCACTGCCCGCCGAACAGGGCCGAGGCCCCGGCTTCGCTGGAGAACATCAGCGTCCACAGGCGCAGCAGTGTGTAGACGCCCACCTTGGTCATCAGGGCGAACAAGGCCGCGACGGGCGCCGTCGCGGCGCTGTAGCCGGGCACGAGCCAGAAATTCACCGGCCAGACGGCGGCCTTGATCAGGAAGGCGGTGGCCAGAATCCCGGCGGCAGTGTGCAGCAGGGCACGATCGGCCTCGGTTACCAGCGGAATTTGCTGCGCCAGGTCGGCCATGTTCAGCGTTCCCGTCAGGCCATACAGCATCGATGCGCCGATCAGGAAAAGGGAGGATGCTGCCAGATTGATAGCGATATAGTGCAGTCCGGCCTGAACCCGCAGCCGACCCGATCCATGCAGCAACAGGCCGTACGAGGCGGCCAGCATGATTTCGAAAAAGACGAACAGGTTGAACAGGTCGCCGGTCAGAAACGCGCCGGCCAGTCCCATCAGCTGAAACTGGAACAGTACGTAGAAATGCACGCCGGCCTTGAACCAGCGGGCCATGGCAAAGATGCTGACGGCCAGGGCAATGGCGCTGGTCAGCACCAGCATCAGCGCCGTGAGCCGGTCGAGTACCAGCACGATGCCGAACGGCGCCGCCCAGTTGCCGGTCAGGTAAACGCTGGGGGCGGCGCTGTGGTCGCTCCATTGCAGTAGGGCAATGGCGACCACCAGCCCCAGGATGGTGGAGACGGTGCTGAGAATGGTTTTGGTACGCTGCTGTTCCTCGTTGAGCAGCAGCATCAGCGCTGCCGTGGCCATGGGCAGCACGATCGGCGCCAGCATGAGGTGGGGCATCCATGTGCCCAGCCATTGCCATATTCCCTGCATCAAGGCATCTCCTGGGCGTCCCGCGCCTTGATGCCATCGACGTGGTCGGTGCCGGACATGCCGCGCGAGGCCAGCAGCACGACCAGGAACAGCGCCGTCATCGCAAAGCCGATCACGATGGCCGTCAGCACCAGGGCCTGGGGCAGGGGGTCGGCGTAATGGAGCAGGTCCTCGGGGACGCCAGGGCGCAGTACCGGCTCCTTGGCAATGGCCAGGCCCTTGCGGCCCATGCTGAAAATAAACAGGTTTACGGCATACGACAGCAGCGACAGGCCAATGACCAGTTGAAAGGTGCGCGGACGCAGCAGCAACCAGACGCCGGAGCCTGCCAGCACGCCGATTGCCAGGGCTAAAACGGTTTCCATAGGGTTAATTCTCCGGCGAGGTTTGTTCTTCCTGCAGCCGTGCGTGGTAGCGGTGCGAGCGCACGGATTGGTGGGCCAGGGCCGTCAGGATCAGCAAGGTGGCGCCTACCACCAGGGCAAAGACGCCCAAATCGAAAAATGTGGCGCTGGCCAAGTGGATTTCACCCAGCAGGGGCAGTGTCCAGTGGAAGCTGTGGCTGGTCATGAAGGGGTAGCTGACGGCGACGGAGCCGAGTCCGGTGGCGATGGCCAGCAGCAACCCCACGCCGATCCAGCGGCGCGGGAACAGGGGCAGGTGGGCCTCGACCCATTGCGTGCCCGAGACGATGTATTGCAGCAGCAGCGCCACGGAAAACACCAGACCGGCGACAAAGCCGCCCCCCGGTTCGTTGTGCCCGCGCAGGAAGATGAAGACGGCCACCATGGTGGCAAATGGCAGCAGCAGGCGCACCAGCACGGCGGGCACCATCAGATACCCGACGGCCGTGTCCTGGGCGTTGCGTGGATTGAGCAGGTCGGTCTGCAAGTCGCCAGCCAGAAAGCGCTGTTGCTCGGGCAGATCCATGGTTTCGCGGGCCGGGCGGAAGCGCCGCAGCAGGGCATAGATGGTCAGCGCCACGACCCCCAATACGACGATTTCGCCAAAGGTATCGAATCCCCGGAAATCGACTAGCATCACGTTCACCACATTCGTGCCGCCGCCCTCGGACAGTGCCCGTTCCAGGTAGAAGGTGGAGGTACTCTGGGCAAAGGGGCGGCTCATCATGGCAAAGGCCAGCCAGGCACAGCCTGCCCCGGCCGCGATGGCCAGCAGCAGGTCGCGCAGGCGGCGGTGACGGGCCCGCAGGGCTGCGCGGTAGGTGGCTGCCGGGGCCAGGGCCTGGTCGCGGCGCGGCAGCCAGCGCAGGCCCAGCAGAATCAGGATGGTGGTGACGATTTCCACCACCAGCTGGGTCAGGGCCAGGTCGGGCGCCGAAAACCACAGGAAGGTGATGCAGGTCACCAGACCGGCACCGCCCATCATGATCAGGGCGGCCATGCGGTGGAATTTGGCCTTCCAGGCAGCCCCCAGCGCACACAGTCCGCCCAGCACCCACAGCAGGGCAAAGGCCGGGGACAGCGGCAGGTCGTTGCGCTGGCCCAGCTGCACCCCCCGCAGCAGCAAGGGCAGGGCACCGGCGGCTAGAGCCAGCAGCACCAGCCAGAGCATTTGCCATTGCAACTGCTGGGTATTGAGCAGGCGGCGCAGGTTGCGGGCCAGCAGGCTGGCGCGGGCCAGCAGATTCTCAAAGGCGCGTTTGCCGCTGAAGCGGTGCAGCACCGGGGCCTTCTGGCCCAGAACGGAGCGCTCGCGCAACCAGCGCAGCGTAGTGAACAAGGCAATGCCGCCCAGCAGGGCAATGATGCTCATGATCAGGGGGGTGTTGATACCGTGCCAGATCGCCAGGCTGAACTCGGGCAGCGCCCCACCCACCACGGGATACGCTGCGGTGCGCAGAATGTCGCCCACCGCCCAGGCCGGAAAAATACCGACGATCAGGCAGATCAGCACCAGCAGCTCGACCGGCACCCGCATCCAGTGGGCCGGTTCATGGGGCTTGCGCGGCAGGTCGGTGGCGGGAGGGCCAAAAAATACCTCCACGGTAAAGCGCAGGGAATACGCCACGCTGAACATGCCGGCCAGGGTGGCGACCAGCGGCAGGCCGATGCGTACCCATGGCGCAGCATCAAGGAACACCGTTTCGGCAAAAAACATTTCCTTGGATAAAAAGCCGTTGAGCAAGGGCACCCCGGCCATGGCTGCGCTGGCGACGCAGGCCAGGGTGGCGGTGATGGGCATCATGTGCCGCAGCCCCGAGAGCCGCTGGATGTCGCGGGTCCCGCTTTCGTGGTCCAGAATGCCCGCTGCCATGAAAAGCGAGGCTTTGAAGGTCGCGTGGTTGATGATGTGGAACACTGCTGCCACGGTCGCCAATGGGCTGTTCAGGCCCAGCAGCAGGGTAATCAGCCCCAGGTGGGAGAGGGTGGAGTAGGCCAGCAGCCCCTTGAGATCGTTCTGGAACAGTGCCAGGTATCCCCCCAGCAGCAAGGTGGCGGCACCCGCGCTGCTGACGATCCAGAACCACTCGTCCGTACCGCTGAGGACGGGCCAGAACCGTGCCAGCAGGAACACCCCCGCCTTGACCATGGTGGCCGAATGCAGGTAGCTGGAAACCGGGGTCGGCG
>JAHRXD010000055.1 GCA_019104825.1 Comamonas sp. | reverse complement strand
GGGTGGACACCAGGTTGAACGCCGCCACCGCCACGATCAGGGTGAGGATGATGAACATCATGCGTTTTTCCACCTGCACGGCGGCGAACCACGTCTTGTTCTGCTGCGTCCAGTCGCGCAGGTACAAAAACTCCTGCAACTGCCCGGCCAGCTCCTGGGCCACGCGCGGGGCCTGGTGCAAATCCCTGAGTTTCAGGCGCACGCCGGTGGGGCCTTCCAGGCGGAAGATTTTCTGTGCATCCTGGTAGTGCAGCATGGCCATGTTGGCGTCGTACTCGTAATGGCCGGAATCGAACAGCCCGGCCACCTGCATCTGCTTCATGCGCGGCACCACGCCCGCCGGGGTGACCTGGCTGCTGGGGGCGATCAGCGTGACGGTATCGCCCTCGGCCACGCCCAGGCTGCGGGCCAGCTCCACCCCCAGCACGATGGCAAAGCTGCCCGGTTGCAGGTGCTGCAACACTGCGCCGTTGGTGGCGGCCAGATCGGTCACCTCGCCCTCGTGCGCGGGGTCGATGCCGCGCACCAGCACGCCCTTCATGTCGTCGCCACGGGCCAGCAGCGCCTGGGCAGCGACAAAGGGCGCAGCGCCGACCACCTCCGGATGCTGTTTGGCCTGCGCCATGGCCCCGGCCACGTCCTGCATGGCCTGCCCGTTGGGCGCAAAAATCTCGATGTGCGAGACGACGCTGAGCATCCGGTCGCGCACCTCTTTCTGGAAGCCGTTCATCACGCTCAGGACGATGATCAGCGCCGCCACCCCCAGCGCAATGCCCAGCATGGACGCGCCCGAGATGAACGAGATAAAGCCATTGCGCCGCATGGCCCGCCCCGCCCGCGTATAGCGCCAGCCCAGGGCAATTTCAAAAGGTATTTGCATAGCGGGCGCATTGTGGCACCAGTCGTGCTGCCGGCCCGGGACGTGTTGGCACGCCCTTTGCCGGGCCGCCATCGCACGCCGGGGGCGCATACGGAGAAATGTTAAAAATATTACAAAAACTCGATTAAAAACAAAAACTCGATATGATTTTTAAATAAATCAATCCCACGCCCCACCCATGCACGACGCCCATTCTTCCATCGACCACCAGGCCATCGAGACGCACATCATGGCCGAGCGTATGCACCAATACATGGCGCGGCAACGCATTCTGGTTGCCGCAGGCCCCATCGCCTCGGCCTACCAGGTCTTCACCAAATGGCAGGTTGCCGATCCGCAGTTGCTGTTTGCCTGGTGGCTCACGCTGCTGTGTGTCGATGCCGTCACTGTCATTCATACCACGCTCTACCTGCGGCAGGCAGCGCCGCCATCGCCAGCGGCCATGGCAAGCTGGCGCAACCGGCAGATTGCGCTGCAATCCCTGGCCGGCCTGATCTGGGGCGGATCGGCACTGCTGAACTACGACCTGCACACCATCGACATGCCGGCCGCCCTGGTGCTGGTCACCGTCAGCACGGTCGCCGTCATCGCCCTGCTGCCCTTTCGCCGCGCCGCCTTCAGTTGGCTCCTGAGCGTGTGGGTGATCCCCCTGTTCCTGTTGCTGAGTACGGGCACCCCCGGCCACATCCACCTTGCGCTGGGTATCTGCCTGCTGGTGGGCACGCAAGGCCTGTATTTCATGAACGCCTCGCACCACCTCATCGACAGCCTGCGCAAGCAGTTCAAGGCCGATGCGCTGTCCAAGGCCCTGCGCGAATCGGCTGAGCGCATCCACGAGCTGGCCACACGCGACGATCTCACCGGCCTGTACAACCGCCGTCAAGGCATGAAGCT
The DNA here is from genome assembly GCA_019104825.1 of Comamonas sp. GTDB lineage: Bacteria > Pseudomonadota > Gammaproteobacteria > Burkholderiales > Burkholderiaceae_C > Comamonas > Comamonas nitrativorans. The sequence goes on along the minus strand of JAHRXD010000055.1, from coordinate 4,124 downwards.
GCTGGGCGACTGGATGGGCCAGCCCCGCCAGCGGGCGCCCGGCGGCATGGCGGAGCGGGACAGCCTGGGCCTACTGTTGCTGGACGTGGACTTCTTCAAACGGGTCAATGACAGTCACGGGCACCCCGCAGGCGACGAGGTGCTGCGCGAAGTGGCGCGGCGCCTGCGCAGTGCCGTGCGCGACGGCGACACCGTGGCGCGTGTGGGCGGCGAGGAATTCATGGTGCTGCTGCCCAGCGTTGGGGCCGATATGGCGCTGGAGCTGGCGCAGCGGCTACGCACCTGCGTCGCGCACCAGCCCGTGCAGTTGCCGGATACGGCACTGGACGTCACCATCTCCATCGGCGTTGCCGTAACCCATTCAGCCGAGGGTATAGAAGCCGCCATCGCCCGTGCCGACAAGGCGCTGTACGCCGCCAAGGAAGGCGGACGCAACCGCGTGGTGCTGGCCCCGCAGTAGCGCCCCGCACCGAACATCCTGGTGCCTCCTGGTGCCATCGGAACAAGGCTTTGCACAGGCCCTTCGCCCGTGCGCCCGACAGCCCTGCGCCAGTTTGGCGACAATCACGCCCCATGCCTGCTGCCGACCTGCCCTTGCCTTTTGCGCTGCCCCCTGCGCAGCCCCTGCCCCCGTCCGATCGCGGCCCGGATGCCGCCGCGCCCCACCTGATCCTGCCGTATGCGGCGGCAGAGAACGCCCCGGCGGTGGCCACGCCGCAGCTTGACGCGCTGCTGGCATGGCTGGCCGAAGTCCGCCGCGACGGGGCGGAGTACGACTTTCCCATTCCCCCGCACGAGCGGGCCGTGGCCGAGGTGTTCGGGCTGGATGCCCGCGTCCCGGCCTGGGCGGCTGTGGACGCCCCCGTGGACGCGGCAGCCCCTATGCCCGATGCACCCCATGCGTGGCTGACGCCCTGCCATCTGCACGCCGGGGCCGATCAGGTGCGGCTGGACGACCCGGCGCAATTGCAACTGACGCTGGCCGATGCGCAGGGGCTGTGCGCCATCCTGGCCCCCTGGTGGGCCGAGGACGGTTTGACGCTGCAAGTGCTGACCCCCCTGCTGTGGCGCGTCAGCGGCGCACCGCTGGCGGGGCTGCGCACGGCATCGCTGGACCGCGTGCTGCTGCGCGATGCCAGCCTGTGGCTGCCGCAGACCCAGCCCTTCCAGCGCCTGCACAGCGAGGCGCAGATGCTGCTCTACAACCACCCCTTCAACGATGCGCGGGAAGCGCAGGGGCTGCCGCCCGTCAATGGCTTCTGGCTGCACGGGGCCGGGGTGCTGACGCAGGCACCCACCCCGGCATCAACCCCGGCACAGTGCGCCGCGCCGCGCCACATCACCTTCGTCGATAGCCTGCGCCAAACCGCCTTGCGCCAGGACTGGGCCGCATGGCAGCAGGCGTGGCAGCAGGCCGAGGCCGGGCCGATTGCCGCGCTGCTGGCCCACGTGCGGACAGGCGGCCAGGCCACGCTGACGCTGTGCGGCGAAGCCCAGGCTATCCACTTTAAGAGAGCGCGTTCCGCGCTCCTGCAACGATTTCAAGGTCTTTTCAACAAGAAATCGTTTAATCACCTGCGCAACCAGCTATAAAAATCCATGAAGATCATTGAACGGGAAATTTCCCAAACCCAGGTCGATGTGCTGGTGCAAAACGGCGTGGCGCCGTTGCTGGCGCGGCTGTTCGCGGCGCGGGGCGTGCAGTCGCCGCAGGAGCTGGACACCGGCCTGCAACACCTGCTGCCGCCCGGCGGCCTGAAAGGCATCGACGCCGCCGCCCGCCTGCTGGCCGAGGCCATTGCCGCGCAAAAACCCATCTGCATCGTGGCCGATTACGACTGCGACGGCGCCACCGCCTGCGCCGTCGCCGTGCGCGGCCTGCGCATGTTGGGGGCGCAGCACGTCAGCTACGAAGTGCCCGACCGGGTGCAGGACGGCTACGGCCTCTCGCCCGCCATCGCCCGGCGCGTGGCCGCGCAAGGCTACGGCCTGCTGGTGACGGTGGACAACGGCATCGGCAGCGTCGCCGGGGTCGCCGAAGCGCAGCGCCTGGGCCTGCAAGTGCTGGTGACCGACCACCACCTGCCCGGCCCAGAGCTGCCCGCGCCCGAGGCCATGGTCAACCCCAACCAGCCCGGCTGCGGCTTTGCCAGCAAAAGTCTGGCCGGCGTGGGCGTGATGTTCTACGTGCTGCTGCAACTGCGGGCGCTGCTGCGCGAGCGCGGCGCCTACGCAGCAGCGCCCCAGCCCAAGCTGGACACCCTGCTGCCGCTGGTCGCCCTGGGCACGGTGGCCGACGTGGTGCGGCTGGACGCGAACAACCGCCGTCTGGTCGACCAAGGGCTGCTGCGCATCCGCAAAGGCCACATGCCCGCCGGAATGCTGGCGCTGTACCAGGCCGCCGGCAAAACCTGGCAGCAGGCCGGCACGCAGGATTTCGGCTTTGCCCTGGGGCCGCGCATCAACGCGGCAGGCCGTCTGGCGGACATGACCATCGGCATCGAATGCCTGCTGACCGACGACTTCACCAAGGCACTGGAACTGGCCGAGGCGCTGGACCGCATCAACCGCCAGCGCCAGAGCATGGAAGGCGACATGCGCCAGCAGGCCTTCGTCCTGGCCGAAGCACTGTGCCAGAACGAAGGCGCGGCCCCGGCCGCCATCAGCGTGTTCGCCCCCGAGTTTCACGAAGGCGTGGTCGGCATCGTCGCCTCGCGCATCAAGGACCGGCTGCACCGCCCCACCTTCGTCTTTGCCGCCAGCCAGGCCGAGGGCAAGACGCACGAGCTGAAAGGCTCGGGCCGCTCCATCCCCGGTTTTCACCTGCGCGATGCGCTGGATTTGGTGGCCAAGCGCCACCCGGACGTGCTGCTGCGTTTCGGCGGCCACGCCATGGCCGCAGGCTGCACGATTGCGGCGGACAACTTCGAGCGTTTCAGCACCGCGTTTGCCCAAGTGGCGCAAGAGCTGCTCAGTCCGCAGACCCTCACGCGCTGCCTGCACACCGACGGGCCGCTGCCGCCGCAGTTCCGCCAGTCGGCCATCGTCGAACAGCTCAACCTGCAAGTCTGGGGCCAGGGCTTCGAGCCGCCCACGTTCAGCGAGGACATGGAAATCGTCTCGCAACGGCTGGTCGGCGAAAAGCACCTGAAACTGCAACTGCGCCACCAGGGCGACGTGGTCGACGGCATCTGGTTCGGCCGCACCGAGCCGCTCGATGGCTGGGCGCACCTGGCCTTCCGCCTGGACATCAACGAATGGAAGGGCGAGCGCAAGGTGCAGTTTCTGGTCGAGGGGGCCGAGGGGGCATAGGGCGTGCAGGGTGCAGGCCCGCCCCGCGATAATCCCGGCCATGACTACGCCCACCCTGACCCTCACCCGCCCCGACGACTGGCACCTGCACGTGCGCGATGGCGCCGCCATGCACGCCGTCGTGCCCCACACCGCCGCGCAGTTCGCCCGCGCCATCATCATGCCCAACCTGAAACCGCCGGTGACCACCACCGCGCAGGCGCTGGCCTACAAGGAACGCATCCTGGCCGCCGTGCCTGCAGGCGTGCCCTTCGAGCCACTGATGACGCTGTACCTGACCGACAACCTGGCCCCCGAGGAAATCGCCCGCGCCAAGGCCGCCGGCATCGTCGCCTGCAAGCTCTACCCCGCAGGCGCAACGACGAACAGCGACTTCGGCGTCACCGACCTGCGCAAGATCTATCCCGTGCTGCAAGCCATGCAGCGCGAAGGCCTGCTGCTGCTGGTACACGGCGAAGTCACCAGCAGCGCCATCGACCTGTTCGACCGCGAAGCCGCCTTCATCGAGCAGCAGCTCATCCCCCTGCGCCGCGACTTCCCCGAACTGAAAATCGTCTTCGAACACATCACCACCAGGGAGGCCGCCCAGTACGTGACCGAGGCCGACCGTTTCGTCGCCGCCACCATCACGCCGCAGCATCTGCTGTTCAACCGCAACGCCATCTTCACCGGCGGCATCCGCCCGCACTACTACTGCCTGCCCGTCCTCAAACGCGAGGAACACCGCCAGGCGCTGGTGCAGGCCGCCACCAGCGGCAGCCCCAAATTCTTCCTGGGCACCGACAGCGCCCCCCACGCCGCGCATTTGAAAG
>JAHRXD010000030.1 GCA_019104825.1 Comamonas sp. | reverse complement strand
ACCAGGCCGTTGTCCACCTCGCGCAGCGCCGTCTCCACCAGCCGCGCCACGAACGGCGCCGCGGCGATGGTCAGCGGCACCACGGCCGCCCAGGTGCCGATGGACGAGCCGGTGATGAAGCGCGTGAACGGGATGATGGCCACCAGCAGGATGATGAACGGCGTGGAGCGCACGGCATTCACGATCCAGCCCACGATCTTGTTGGCCGGGCCGTTCTCCAGCACGCCGCCCGCGTCCGTGAGGCGCAGGAACACACCCAGCGGAATGCCCACCAGGCCGCCGACGATGCCGGACACGCCGACCATGATGATCGTCTCCCACAGCGAGGTGACGAACAACTCCAGCATCATTTCAGAAAAGTTCTCGAACATCGCCCGCCCCTCAGCCTGTCACTTCCACGGTGCGCACCACCACGCCGTTGGCACGCAGATAGTCGATGGCCGCGCCGATGCGCGCCATGTTGCCGCTGGCGTACACCGCCAGCGAACCGAAGGTCTGATCCTGAATCTCGTCGATCTGGCCATGCAGGATGGACAGGTCCAGTCCCAGCTCGCGGATCAGGTGCGACAGGCTCGGCTCGTAGGCATGCTCGCCCGCATACGACAGGCGCAGCAGCTGGCCGCTCGCGCCCGGCTCCAGCCGCGCGGCCAGGCTGCGCACGCGCGCCAGCACCCCGGCGGGCAGCTCCTGGGGCACGATCTCGTCGATCAGGCTCTTGGTGATGTCCTGCTGCGGGCGGGTGAACACGTCGACCACCGGGCCCATCTCCACGATGCGGCCCGCGTCGATCACGGCCACACGGTCGGCAATCTGCTTGATGACCTGCATCTGGTGCGTGATCAGCACCACCGTCACGCCCATTTCGCGGTTCACCTGGCGCAGCAGGTCCAGGATGGAACGGGTTGTCTCAGGGTCCAGCGCGCTGGTGGCCTCGTCGGACAGCAGCACCTTCGGGTTGCTGGCCAGCGCGCGCGCAATGCCCACGCGCTGCTTTTGCCCGCCCGAGATCTGCGCCGGGTAGCGGTCGGCCAGGTGCGCCAGGCCTACCAGGTCCAGCAGCGGGTCGATGCGCTTCTTGATCTCGGCCCGCGGCATGCCCGCCAGCTCCAGCGGCAGCGCGGCGTTGTCGAACACCGTGCGCGACGACAGCAGGTTGAAGTGCTGGAACACCATGCCGATTTCCTGGCGGGCCTGGCGCAACTGCGCCTCCGACAGCTGCAACAGATCGCGGCCATTGACCCGTATCGTCCCGGCGGTGGGACGGTTGAGCAGGTTCATGCAGCGCACGAGAGAGCTTTTGCCCGCGCCGCTGCGCCCGATGATGCCGAAGACTTCCCCCGCCCGGATCTGCAAGTCGATGTCCCTGAGCGCATGCACCGGCCCCTGCGGGCCGGCGTAGGTCAGGGATAAATCCTGAATATCTATCATGGAGTCTGGAGATACAGACCGCCTTGCGGCCAGCCTGAATAAAACTGCGAAAAACCCGCCATCATGCCGAAAAAATGGAGTTCTATTGCGAGGCTACGCAAAAACTTGGCTGAAAAAACGTCTTTAACGCCAGGAGCTTGAACTCAACGCTCGTACGGCTGGTCGGCAAACAGGCCGCGCAAGCCCAGCTCCTGCTCTTTCTCGGTGCCTTTGTAGATTTGCTGCAACCAGCGTTTCAGGGCATTGGCCGCCTGGCTGGAACGCTCACCGGTCGCAAAGCTTTCCTCCAGCACCTGCCCCCCGGCATGCACGCGCACCAGAACGCCGCGCGAAACGGCCAGGCGCTCGAAGGTTTCGATGGGGGCCTGGAACACCACCTGCTCCTTGTCCGGCTGCTCGGCAGCCAGGGAGCGCACCCGCATCGGGCCAAAGGGGCGGGCATCGAACTCCACCATTTCCACCGGCGCATGGCCGCTGCGCGTAAAGCCCATGCTCAAAAGGGCCTGCCGGGGCTTGTCCTTGCTCCAGGTCAGGCCCAGCGTTGGGCAATGCAGGGCATTGCCGCAATCCAGCGGCAGCGGGGTAAACTGCGCCCGGATCGCCTCGCCCTGCGCATTGCGCTGCACCTGCACGCCATCGACCGCATTCCCCGGCGCCGGTGTGCCGGCACACCCGGCCAAAGCCAGCCCCAGGGCCAAAGCGGATAAAACCTTGCTTCGCTTCATCGTGTTCTCCCAAATACGGGCGGTAGTGTCGCACCTATTGATACGCCACAAACCTGAGCAATCACTCTACGTTTTTATAATATGAAAATATGCCGAGATAGATTGATAAGAATTTCATCTTTACCGCCATGCGCCTGACTTCCCTGACCGACTTCTCCCTCCGCCTGCTGATGCACGTGGCCCAACACTCCGATCGCCTGTGTACGATTGCCGAAGTCGCGCAAGCCCAGCAGATTTCGCAAACCCACCTGATGAAAGTCACCCACCAGCTGGCCCTGCAAGGGTGGCTGATCACCGTGCGCGGCAAAGGGGGCGGCATCCGTCTGGCCCACCGGCCGGAAGACATCCACATCGGTGCGGTCGTGCGCAGCATCGAGCCGAGCATGGCCCTGGTCGAATGCTTTCTGGACGACTCCAGCAGTTGCCTGCTGGCAGGCAACTGCCGCCTGACCAATATCCTGGACGGGGCGCTCAAAGCCTTTCTGATGCACCTGGACCAATACACCCTGGCCGACCTGCTGCCCGGCCTGCCCAAGCTGCAAGTGCCCACGCCGCTGGAGCCGACCATCATCCACCGGGCCAAAAAAGAAGAAAGCCAGGACTGACGCCTGGCACCAAAAAAGAGAGCTTCGACCGTTCTATATATAAAGGTTTCAGATAAAAAACCATCTAAAATCCTTTGTTTACCAGCGGTAAAAGCTCTCTTTTTTAATTAATCCAGCAAGGAAAGATCGCGCACCGCGCCCTTGTCGGCGCTAGTGACCAGCTTGGCATAGGCTTTAAGTGCAGCAGAGACTTTGCGCGGGCGCGGCTGGGCGGGCTTCCAGCCCTGGGCATCCTGCGCGGCGCGGCGGCGGGCCAGTTCCTCGTCGCTGACCAGCACGTCGATGCTGCGGTTGGGAATGTCGATGCGGATGCGGTCGCCGTTCTGCACCAGGCCAATGGCACCGCCTGCCGCCGCCTCGGGCGAGCAGTGGCCGATCGACAGGCCGGACGTACCGCCGGAAAAGCGGCCATCGGTCAGCAGCGCACAGGCTTTGCCCAGCCCTTTGCTCTTGATGTAGCTGGTGGGGTAGAGCATTTCTTGCATGCCGGGGCCGCCTTTGGGGCCTTCGTAGCGCACGACGACCACGTCACCCGCCTTCACCTTGTCGCTCAGGATGTTGGCCACGGCCTCGTCCTGGCTCTCCACCACGTGAGCGCTGCCTTCAAACACCAGAATGGAATCGTCCACCC
>JAHRXD010000255.1 GCA_019104825.1 Comamonas sp. | reverse complement strand
AGAGGACACACGGATGGTTTGCGGGCTTTGGCAAGCTGCGAATCCGTTTTGAAAAGCGCTTGGACATCCACGAAGCGTTGCTGAAATTGGCCGCCGCAATCATCTGCGCTCGCTTCGTGGATCGGTGGTGTTAGCGGCTCTAAACCGGCCCCTCGGGCCGGGCAGCGGCTTGATGCTCGTGCGCTTCCAGGGCGGTTTCCATGCCGACGGGCAGGATTTCCAGAGTGGCGTGCAGGCCGGGCACAGCGGCCATCAGGTCTTCCTCGACCTGGCGGCGCAGGCGGGCGGCCTTGCCCAGGGTCCACTGCGCCGGCACGTGCATATGCACCTGGGCAAAGCTGCGCTGCCCGGCGCTGCGCGTGGCCAGAGAATCGAAATACACCTGCGCCCCGGTGTGCTGCTGCAGCACCGTCTGCACGGCCTGCTGGTGTTCGGGATCGATGGCTTCGTCCATCAGCCCCTGGGACGATTGCCAGATGAGGTGCCCGCCCTCTTTCAGAATGTTCAACGCCACGACGATGGCGATCGCCCCGTCCAGCCAGACCCAGCCCGTCAGGGGCACGGCAATCAGCGCGGCGACGACGCCGACCGAAGTCCAGACATCGGTCAACAGATGGCGGGCATCGGCCTGCAGCGCCATCGAATTGTGGACCCTGGCCGAGCGCAGCATCACCGCCGCCAGCACGCCATTGAAGACGGAACTGACGACCGACAGCCCGATGCCCCAGCCCAGCGCCTGTAGCGGCACCGGGTTGAGCAGGCGGTGGATGGCCGCCCAGATGATGGCCAGCGCCGCGCCGATGATTAGAATGCCCTCGAAACCGGAAGAAAAATACTCCGCCTTGCTGTGCCCGAAGGGGTGGTCGGCATCCGCCGGGCGCTGGGCGATGGTCACCATCAGCAGGGCGAACATGGCCCCGGCCAGGTTCACGAACGACTCCAGCGCATCCGACAACAGGCCCACCGAATCGGTCAGCCACCAGGCGCCCATCTTCAGCACGATGGTCAGCACCGCCACGCCCACCGAAGCCCGCAGCAGCACGACGGGCGACAGACGCTGCCAGACAGCTTCTGTTTTCATAGCTGTTTCCACCGGGCCAGCGCCACTTCATCGCTGGTTCTGGCATCAACCCAGCGTGCGCCCTGCGGTGTCAGCTCCTTTTTCCAGAATGGCGCCTCGGATTTCAGGTAATCCATGATGAACTCGCAGGCGGCAAAACTCTCGCCCCGGTGAGCGCTGGTCACGGCCACCAGGACGATCTGGTCGAGCGGCTGCAACAGGCCGACGCGGTGGATGACCTGGGCGGCCAGAATGCCGAACCGCGCCCGGGCACGCTCCAGGATGGCGGCGATGCTTTTTTCCGTCATGCCGGGATAATGCTCCAGCTCCATGCTGGCGACGGTATCGCCCGCATTGCGCTCGCGCACCAGGCCGACGAAAACACAGGCCGCGCCCACCTGGGCATTGCGGGCGTGCAGGGCGGCCAGCTCGGTGGAAACATCGAAATCTTCGGTTTGTATGCAGACGCTGAACATGCCCGCCATTGTCGCAGTCCCCGGCAGGCCGACGGCAAAGCCACGACAATCCGGCACCGGCGCACCGCGCTTTCCCTCCGTCTGCCGAGCTTGCCCCATGGCCACCCTCACCATCGATACCCCCGAGTACCTGCTCTACCCCAGCCCGCGCAACGAACACCGCGTGGTGTTTGCCTTTGCCCACTTCGTGCCGCACCCGTACACGCTGATTCATCTGCCGGATTTCGATTTCACCGGCAAGGCCACCCTGTTCAGCGCCCAGCGCAAAAGCGATGGCCGCATGGGCCAGGTGGTCAGCTGCGAGCTGGAAGCGGATCTGCAACGCTTCGTGCGGCTGTTCGTCCCCGACTGAAATTGAGATCGAGAAAGCCCGCGCCATGACCAGCCAGATCGAGATTCCGCCCAGCTTCAGCCAGTTGTTCCGCCACCGCAGCGGGCGCCTGCTGCACCCGGCCAGCACGGTGCTGGCGCGTTACGAACTGTGCGAAGACCTGGCCTGCGCCCTGGTGGAGCAGGCGCAAAGCCTGTACCACGGCGGCCACAGCGACGAGGCGGGCGTGCTGCTGGGCCTGCACGGCGCCATCAGCGGCCCGGATGCGGGCCTGTCCCCGGCAGAAGCCCATTGGGTCGTGCAGCGGCTGGCCGAGCTGCTGCAATGGAAGGCACCGCTGCTGCCCGCAGCGCCCGCCACTGCGGATTGACGGATTGAATCACTGCGCCGCTTCGGCGGCAGCGGGCACCACGGCTTCTGCCGCTTCTGCCGCCTCAGCAGCGGCGGCTTCCACCGCCTGTTCCTCGGCAACGACTGCCGGGGTCGGCTGCCAGCCCTGCGGCAGCCAGGCATTCAGCCAGCCCTGGCTCCAGGCCGCACCGGCCAGCAGCAGGACGAGCGCAGCAGCCAGCCACCAGCGGGCGGGCGATTTCTGCGCATAGGGGTCGTACAGGCTGCGGTGCGCGTTGGCGGGTACCTGCGCCTGCTGCGACAGCGAACGGCCCAGGGGCAGGTTGATCTTCATGCGCCCGTTGATGGCCCAGCCGCTGGCATCCAGAATCGGCCCCAGGCTGCGTTCCCGCAGCTTCAGCCAGGCGATCAACATGCTCGGGCCGGAAATGGCCAGCACCAGACCCAGCATCGCCAAGGGAATCCACGGCCCCAGCTCCAGCACCTTGGACAGAATCGCCACCAGCACGGTGCTGATCGACCCCAACGCCACGCCGATGGCGGCCACGGTGCCCACGTCGGTTTTCTTCGGCACATCGGCGGGCGGCGCACCGGCAGCCAGGCTGGCGGCCTTGGCCTGCAGACCTTCGGTGATGGCCGCATCCTTGCTGGCGGCGCGTTGCGCCACCTGCTCCTCGATGAAGCGCAAAAATTTCTTGTAGGGCGAGAAAAACGCCTGACCGATGCTGGTCGGGTTTTCGATCAGGGTGGTGATGCGGGCATCCCAGTCCTGGCCCTGGCGGTCGTAAAAAATGCCTTTGCGCCCGACGAACAGAAAGTCCACGTCGCCGGCAGTGAACGCCGCGACGATGTGGCGCACCTCGTCGCCCCGGCGGCATTCGCAGTAGGCCAGAAAAGTCTTGGCCAGCCCGGCCAGGGCCGCATGGGCACCGGTGTCCTGCACGTCCACGGTCAGCTCGCAGCTGCGGCCATCCAGGTACAGCGTGCCGGCCTGGAACATGGCCCCGGCACGGCTGTAGAAGCTGGAAAACGAGACGAAGTTGTTCAACAGCGCCAGCAGGTCACGCTGCAGGCGGATGAGTTTTTCCAGGTTTTTCGCCTCCAGGCTGTGCGCCGCTTCGGCGCTGTCCTGGTCGATCAGCGCCTGCAGGCGCTGCTGGCTGTCGCCGGCCAGTAGCGCCTGGGCTTCCTCCAGCGGCAGATCGCCGGCGGGCGACTGCGGGCGGGCCGCCAGCCACGCCTGGCACGGGGCCAATTGGTCGCAGACCTGCCGCCACTGCGCCCAGGACAACGCGGTCTGTTCCCCCAGCAACGGGGTGATGACCTGGGCGTGCAGCGCCTGCACGGCCTCGATCCAGGCGGGGTTGATGCCTTCGGTCAAAGGCAGCACGGCAGCAGCATCGAGCGTGGCCAGCGGCAGGGCGGCAATGGCCGCGTCCCCGGCGCTCAGGGCCTGCTGGCCCAGGGCGGCGTAGCCTTCCTCGCTGGGGCTGAGGGGTTGCAGCGCCTTGGCATCAAAGGCGGCCAGACGGCAGCGGGCAAAAAAGTCGTCCACCTTGGCCTGGACGGCACTCAGCACCTGTGCGGCAGCGCAGACCTGCTCGGGGCTGTCCAGCCCGCAGCACTGTGCGGGCGCCTGGGCCTGCCAGTCGGCCAGGGCAGCAACGTCGGCAAAAAACTGCTCCAGCGCCGGCTGGGCCAGTCCCGGCTCGCCGTCGCAGCCGGTGCTGGCGCCGTAGGCATCCATGATGCGCTGGGCCAGCGCCTGCAAGTCCACCGCATCGGCGGGCAGTTTGGCGGGGTTGAGGATGCCGTCGCCGTTAAGCGCCATGGCGCTCAGATCGGCCAGCCGCTCCTGCACCTGCGCCAGAGTGATGGTGCTGCTGTCGGCCTGCCCGGCCAGCGCCAGGATGCGCCGGGCCTCGGCGTGCATGGCCGCGCCGCTGTCGCTGGCGGTATGGATGCTGTCCAGTTGCAGCACGTCCGCGCCGCTGGCCAGCACTTCGGGGTCGCGCACATGCGCCACGGCCCACTGGCAGGCGGCCAGCAGCTCGGGGGCGCGGATGCGGCCATCGGTGTTGTCGTCGATCACATCCAGGGTGGCCGGGTCGAACTCCACCCCGCGCGTCGGGCACGCCAGGGCGACCCAGAGCTTTTGGTCCAACTCGGCCAGATGGGCAATGTCCGCCCCGGTGCGGATGACGACCTGATCGACGCCCCCGGCGCGAACGAACTGCCAACGATGTTGCTGCATACCCATGGTGTGTTTTCTCTGTTCTGAAACGGTAAACCGCGCTGGCGCGGCAGGCAAAGGACGCCAGTGTAAAAGTGAAGCGGCCATGCCCGCACGGCACCCCGGTATTGGAATGCCGCCCAGCCATGCCACAATTTGCCCCCATGCCTGCGCCGATCCCTCCCAAAAATACCGATGACGCCGCCACCGGGCTGCTGCCCCGGCTGTACCAGCACGCCATCGGCCCGCTGTCCACGGCGTATTACCAGCGCATTTTTGCCCACTTCGAAACCCTGGGCCGCACCCCCGCCCGCTGGAACCATGCTGCCGCCTTCTGCACCCTGGGCTGGTGCCTGCTGCGCGGCCTGTGGCGGCCAGCGGGGCTGTACGGCGCCGTTGCCCTGGCGGTCGCCGCCCTCTGGCGGCTGGAAGCGCTGCGCTCCCTGCCCCTGCAGGTGCAGGCCACCCTGGGGCTGCTGGCGGTCATCGGACTGTGCTGTGTGCCGGGCTTTCTGGGCAACGGCTGGTATTACCGCCTGGTACACCAGCACACCATCGCGGCGCTGGAACAATCGCCCACTCTGGCCGAAGCCACCGCCGTGCTGCAACGCCAGGCCGGCAACCGGCGCCAGTGGGCGCTGGCAGCGATCGGCCAGATCGCGCTGTGGGTGCTGCTGGCAACCCTGGTCGCAATGCCGGCCACCCCGTCCACGCCCCCCGCACAGGCCCAGGTCGGGCCGCCACAGTTGCACTTTCCCGCCCGCAGCGCCGAAGCGACGGAGCCTGCCGCCCTGCCGGTTCCTTCGGACACCGACACGCTACAGACACCATCTGCGGCCCCGCCCGATCCTGCCGCCCCCACAGTCATCGCTGCTGCTGCCCCGCCCCCCTTGCCGTCGGCAGAACCCACGAAGCCTGAAACCACCGCCCGGGAAGATGCCCCCGCCGAACCGGTGCCCGCCACGCCTGCACCGGTCGCCGCCCCGGTAACGGCAACGCCCACCTCCACGCCGCGCCCTTCGGCCACGACGACAACTGCCACCGCACGCACCGCGCCCCCAGCCAGCAAGGCCAGCGCCCCTGGGCGCTTCTTCGTCAGCATCGGCACCTATGCAGAGCTGACCAATGCCGCTGCCGCAGAAAAACGCGTGCGCCAGGCCGGTCTGCCCGTGGTCAGCTTCAGCAGCACCACCAACAAGGGCACTTTGACGCGCCTGCGGGCCGGGCCGTTCAATACCCGCGCGGAGGCCGAACGGGCCCGGCGCATACTCCAGGCGCAGCGCCTGCCGGCCAAGGTGCTGGAGCTGCGTCCGTAAGAACGTGTTCTCACGGTTGCAGCCCCTGGTTACCTTGCCGGGCTGCTATGGTGCAGGAATCGTTGAACCGAGGAGATTCCCCCATGCGCCTGCCCCTGACCCTGCTGCTGGCCCTGACCGGCACCCTGACCGCCTGCACGCTGCCGCAGGTATCCCACGAACCCCAGCGCCCGGAACAGCGCTGCAACGCCCAGGCCGCGCAGTGGGCCGTCGGCAAGACCAATACCGAGAACAACGTCGCCCAGGCCCGCGTGCAGGCCGGGGCGTACATGGTGCGGGTGCTGAACGTCGGCGCCCCGGCCACGCGCGAGTTCAATGCCGAGCGGCTGAACCTGGAGGTCGATGCCACCGGGCGCATCGTCAGCGCCACCTGCGGTTGAATATACATAGCTGTTTCCGCTGATAACACAACGATTCCAAGGTAAATCAATCCTGAAATCGTTATATATCCAGCGCAAACAGCTACTCTTTTGGTAGAAACAGGGCTTGCAGGTCGCTCAGGAAGTCGAACCCGCGCTCGGTCGGTTGCACCTGGTTGCCGTGGCGCTCCAGCAGCCCCAGGCTTTGCGCCTGCTCCAGCGCCGGGCCGATGCCGTTGATCGACAGGCCGGTGCTGGCCGTGAAGTCCGGCAGGCTGAAGCCACCGCGCAGGCGCAGGGCGTTGAGCATGTATTCAAACGGCAAGTCCTTGCGGCGCACGTCCTCGTCGCTGGCCAGCGGGCGGCCCGCCAGGGCGGCGTCCATGTAGCGCTGCGGGTCGCGCAGGCGCACCTGGCGCGTGATGCGCTGGGCAAAGCTGATCTTGCTGTGCGCCCCGGCGCCAATGCCCAGGTAGTCGCCAAACTGCCAGTAGTTGCTGTTGTGCAGGCACTGGTGACGCGGGCGGGCATAAGCGGACACTTCGTAGCGCTCCAGCCCGGCCTGGGCGGTGGCGGCGGTGATGGCGTCCAGCATCTCGTAGGCGGTGTCGTCCTCGGGCAGTTGCCGGGGCGGGTGCTTGGCGAAGTAGGTGTTCGGCTCGATGCTCAGGTGGTACACCGACAGGTGCGGCGGCGCAAACGACAGCGCCGTGTCCACATCGCGCTGCAGGTCGGCCAGGGTCTGTCCGGGCAGGGCGTACATCAGATCAAGGTTGAAAGTCTCGAACGCCTGCGCCGCCTCGGCCACCGCCGCGCGGGCCTGTGCGGCGCTGTGGACGCGCCCCACCGCCTGCAGAAAGCGGTCGTCGAAGCTTTGCACGCCGATGGACAGGCGCGTCACGCCCGCCCGGGCGAAGGCGGCAAAGCGCTGCGCCTCGAAGGTGCCAGGGTTGGCCTCCAGCGTGATCTCGCAGCCCGCTTCCAGCGGCAGACGCGCCCGCAGGCCGCTGATGAGCCGGGCGATGGCCTCGGGACTGAACAGGCTGGGCGTGCCGCCGCCGATGAAGATGCTGTAGACCGGGCGGCCCCAGACCATGCCCAGGCTGGCTTCCAGGTCGGCCATGAGGGCGTCGATATAGCGCTGCTCGGGCAGCATGTGCCCCGCGTCCAGCCCGTGCGAGTTGAAATCGCAGTACGGGCACTTCTTCAGGCACCAGGGCAGGTGGACGTACAGGGTCAGGGGCGGCAGGGCGCTCAGTTGCAGCGTGCCGGCCCGCATGTAATGCTGGATGTCCCGGGGCGCCTGGCCCAGTGCGCCATGGCTGGCAATCTCTACCGTGCGCGTCATCGGTCGTGCCCCTTACGCCAGCCAGCTGGTGCGCAGCAGTTCCATCATCTGGCGGCTGCTGCGGCCCCGGTGGCTGAACCGGTTTTTCTGCTCGGGCGGCATCTGGGCAAAGGTCAGCCCCAGCGCGGGCAAGAGCAGGACGGGGTCGAAGCCGAAACCGCCGCTGCCCCGGCGCTCGGGGGCAATCTCCACCGCCACGCGGCCCACCGCAATCAGCGGCTCGGGGTCGCGCGGATGGCGCACGCCCACCAGGGTGCTGACCATCGCGCCCTTGCGGTTGGCATGGGTGGCCAGTTGCTCCAGCACGGCCTGCACGTTGTTGGCGTCGTTTTTTTCGTAGCCGAACTGGGTGCAGTAATACGCCGTGTCCACCCCCGGCAGGCCGCCAAAGGCGTCCAGGCACAGCCCGGCATCGTCTGCAATGGCGGGCAGGCCGGTTTTTTCGGCGGCAAAGCGGGCCTTGGAGAGGGCGTTTTCCACAAAGGTGCAATGCGGCTCGGGCGCTTCGCCGCTGAACAGGTCGCCCTGGCAGACCAGTTGCACGCCCAAAGGGGCAAACATGGCCTGCAGCTCGTCGAGCTTGCCCCGGTTGTTGGAAGCCAAAACTATTTTCATAAGAAATCGGGCTCTAACGCTTTATGAAAAAGCGCTTCAAGCTATTTATTTTGAGAAGAAACAAGCCTTGAGTGTGCGCCAAAGCGCAAATCCCCAAAGCGTCTGTCTACACTTTTTTATGCCCTGCCGAGCGGCGGATGGCGGCGTTGATTTCCGCAATGCTGCGTTCGATCTCGGCTTCGTCGAGGCTGACGTCGAAGCCCTCCAGGTCTTGCAGCGACTGGATGGTCGAGGCAAAGGCCCCGTCGCTGTCCTGCGTGTCGATGGCCGCCGGTTCGGCCTCGTCCTGCTCCCACTGCACGGCCAGGGCGGTGACGTTGTCGCTCTTGCTGCCCGCCACCTGCAAGGCGGCATCGACCAGCGCGGGCACGGCGTTCTGCACCGGGGAGTTGCTCAGGCGTTGCAGCAGCACATGCTCCTGCAGCACATCCCACAGGCCATCGGAACACAGCAGCAGCCGGTCGTCCTGCTGCAGGGTATGCGGCCCGGCCAGATCCACGACCGGCGCCGTCTCGGCCCCCAGGCAGGTGTAAAGCACGTTGCGGTTGAGAATCTTGTGCGCCAGCTTCAAGGCGCCGGTGCGATCCATCTCGGCATACGAATGGTCGCGCGTGCGGGCCTGCAAAACCCCGGAGCGCACCCAGTACAGGCGCGAATCGCCGCAGTGGATCCAGCTGACCTGCCCTTCCTGGATCACCGCCGCCACCAACGTCGTGCGCGGTGCATCGCTCATGCGCTTGTGCCGGCCATAGGCCCGGATGCGCTCGTGCGCCAGCATCAGGCCCTGGCGCAGGAAGCCCGGCACATCGGCCAGCAGAGGCGTGGCCTGGCGCTGGAACTCGGCCGCCATGGACTGCAAGGCCAGTTGCGCCGCAATCTCGCCTTCGGCATGGCCACCCATGCCATCGGCCAGAACGAACAGCGCCGCCTCGCGGGTATAGCAGTACCCCATGCGGTCTTCATTGGTGGCGCGGCCACCACGGCGGCTGAGTTGGAAAACGGAAAACTTCATGGTGCTTTCGGTGGCTGCTGCGCCGATGAATGCAAGGACAGCCCGCCCGGCCCCTGACCTATCAACGACCCCAGTTGCAGGCGCACCCGCTCGGCCATGGTCAGCGGGGTGTAGCGGCGTTCGGTGTCGTGGGTCAGGGCCTTGTGCAGGGCGAACACGGACTGCGGGCGGCCCAGCGCCTCCAGCTCCATGGCCCACTGCACCAGCTCCAGCAGGTTGTCCGAATAACTGCCGCGCAGCCGCGCCAGCACCGTGGGCAGGGAATCCTGCCCCTGGCGCTTGGGCACGTCCGGCGGCGCCTGCCCGGTCATGCACACGTAAATGCACGCGCCGATGGCGTAGATGTCCGTCCACGGCCCCATGGTGCCGCCGCCCTTGCGGTACATCTCGGGGGCGGCAAAGCCGGGGGTATACATGGGGCGCACGAAGTTGCCCTGCTGGTTGAGCACTTCGCGGGCCGCGCCGAAATCGATCATCACGGCCCGGTCGTCGTCGGTAATGAAGATGTTCGCCGGCTTGATGTCCAGGTGCAGCATCTTGTGCTGATGCACGATGCGCAGGCCGCGCAGCACTTCGTCGAACAGCGAGCGGATGGTCGATTCGCGCAACACCTTGGGCTGTTTGCGCCCCCGGGCCAGCAGGACATACTCCTGCAGGGAAGCACCCTGCAGGTAGTTCATGACCATGTAGACCGTCTCGTTCTCGCGGAAGAAGTTGAGTACGCTGACCACCGAGGGGTGGGAAATCTGCGTCAGCGCCCGGCCTTCCTCGAAAAAGCTTTTCAGCCCCAGGCGGTACAGGGACAGCTTCTCGGGCGCCACCTGGGGCACCTTCTGCCCGGCATCCCGCGTGACCAGGGCCGCCGGCAGGTATTCCTTGATCGCCACTTCCTGCCCCTGCCCGTCCCGGGCCTGGTACACCACGCCAAACCCCCCGGCTGCCAGCCGCCGCACGATGCGATAGTCCCCGATCACGGTATCAGGCGGCAGCGCGGCAGGTTTAGGTTTAGTCGTCATTTTTGCGCCGGGACACCCCGCAGGCAGCACAGAAACCGGATAATCCCCGGCATTGCAAGCAACCCGAGACAAAAGGTAATGCCAGTTTACAGCATGACCGGATACGCCAGCGCCCAGCTGGCGCCGGACTCTCCGGATGCACAGCCCGCTGCATCTCCTTTGCGCCTGGGGCTGGAAATCCGCACCGTCAATAGCCGTTTTTTGGATCTGACCTTTCGCCTGCCCGAAGAACTGCGGGCCCAGGAACCCGCCCTGCGCACCCTGCTGACCACCCACCTCAAGCGTGGCAAGGTCGAAGTACGGGCCGCCATCGAACAAGATGCCAGCGCCAGCCTGCCCCAGCCCAGTGCCGCGCTGCTGCAGCGCCTGGGCATGGTGCAGGAGCAAGTGCAGGCGTGGCTGCCGGGTGCCAAGGCCCTGACCGTGGCCGACGCCCTGCGCCTGGCCGGCGGCAACACCACCGCGCAGACCGACTGGGCCAGCATCGTGCCGCCGCTGGCCGAAGAAACCATTGCCGCCCTGCTGGACGCCCGCGCCCGCGAGGGCAAGCGCCTGGCACGGATGCTGCTTGACCGCATCGCGCAACTGCGTGACCTGGCCGCCCAGGCCACGCCGCTGGTGCCGCAACTGGTCGAGCAGCAACGCCAGCGCTTTCTGGAGCGTTGGCAGGAAGCCATGGGACTGACCGAAGGACACATTCCACCCGAGGCGGCACAAGACCGCGCCCTGACCGAAGCCACCGCCTTTGCCATCCGCATCGACGTGGCCGAGGAGATCAACCGCCTGGGCGCCCACCTCGAAGAAATCGAGCGCCTGCTGAAAAAAGGCGGCGAAATCGGCAAGCGCCTGGACTTCCTCATTCAGGAACTGCACCGCGAGGCCAACACGCTGGGCTCCAAGTCCGCCACGCTGGAGCTGACCCGCATCAGCGTGGACATGAAGGTGCTGATCGAGCAGATGCGCGAACAGGTGCAGAACATCGAATAACCCGCGCCCGCACGGCGCAGCAAAACCCTCAGGGCGCCACAGGCGCCCTTTTTCAAAGACAATCGCCGCTTTGCACCTCTTGTGTATGCAACAACTGCCTGGAAACCTGTTTGTCGTTGCCGCCCCGAGCGGGGCCGGCAAATCCAGCCTGGTCAAGGCCCTACGCTCGTTTGACGCACGGGTCTACCCCTCGGTCTCCCACACCACGCGCTCTCCGCGCGGCCAGGAAAAGCATGGCCGCGAGTATTTCTTCGCCTCCGACGCCGAATTCGACGCCATGGTCGCTGCCGATGCCTTCATCGAATGGGCCAACGTGCACAGCAAGCGCTACGGCACCTCGAAAAAAGGCATTCAGGACCGCCTGGCCAACGGCGACGACGTGCTGCTGGAAATCGACTACCAGGGGGCGCTGCAGGTGCGCACCGCCTTTCCCCAGGCCGTGCTGATCTTCATCCTGCCGCCCAGTTGGGAAGAGCTGCGCTCGCGCCTGGAAAACCGGGGCGAGGATGCGCCCGAGGTGATCGAACTGCGCCTGAAAAACGCTGCCACCGAAATGGCCCAGGTCAAAGAATTCGACTTCGTTATAATCAACGAGTTATTCGAAACTGCGCTGTTTGATCTAAAAGCCATCATCCACGCCCAGCGTCTGAAGTACGTCAGCCAGCGCCGCCTGCGTTCGGATGTCTTTGCTTCGCTGAACCTCGCCCTCTAATCCTTATTTGCCGGAGTACCCTGCCAATGGCACGCATTACCGTGGAAGACTGCCTGGAGCAGATCCCCAACCGTTTCCAACTCGTCCTGGCCGCCACTTACCGCGCCCGGATGCTCAGCCAGGGCCACACCCCCAAGGTGGAATGCCAGAACAAGCCGGCCGTCACCGCCCTGCGCGAAATTGCCGAGGGCAAGGTGGGCGTTGAAATGCTGAAAAAGGTTCCGGGATAGGCCCAAACCTGCGTACCGGCCTCCTGCATTACCGCAGAGAATAAGAGCACCGCATCGCGGTGCTTTTTTGCGCCTTTGCGCAGGCTTGTTTTCTCACGCTACATTTGGCCTATGAACGCGGCTGTCACCACATCGTCCTTTCCTTCTGTTGCCATCCCCAAGGATCTGCCCGAACCCGAGCGCCTGCGGGCCGCTGCCGAGGTGTCGGCCCTGCATTTCGAGCACCTGTCGGGCTTTCTCGGCTACCTGGACAGTGCCAGCGTCGGCATGGTGCGCCGCGCCTGGCAGTTTGCCGACAAGGCCCACCGCAACCAGTGGCGCAGCAGCGGCGACCCGTACATCACCCACCCGATTGCCGTGGCCGGCATCTGTGCCAACTGGAAGCTGGACGCCCAGGCGCTGTCTGCCGCCCTGCTGCACGATGCGATGGAGGATTGCGGCATCACCAAGGACGATTTGCGCGAGCAGTTCGACGACACGGTGGCCGAGCTGGTCGATGGCCTGACCAAGCTGGACAAGCTGCACTTCAACACCCGCGAGGAAAGCCAGGCCGAGTCCTTTCGCAAGATGCTGCTGGCCATGGCCAAGGACGTGCGCGTCATCCTCATCAAGCTGGCCGACCGCACGCACAACATGCGCACCATGGGCGACATGCCGCGCAGCAAATGGGGCCGCATTGCATCGGAAACGTTGGAAATTTTCGCCCCCATCGCCCACCGTTTGGGGCTGAACCAGTCCTACCGCGAGTTGCAGGATCTATCCTTCCGCCACCTGCACCCCTGGCGCTATGCCACGCTGGAGAAGGCCGTCGGCAAATCGCGCTCGCGTCGGCGCGACCTGGTGCAGCGCGTCCACAACGAGGTGCAGGCCGTCTTTGAACGCCTGGGCCTGACGGCCCGCCTGGCCGGACGCGAAAACACCCTGTTCGCCCTGTACCAGAAGATGCAGCGCCAGCACCAGAGCTTTGCGCAGGTGACGGACATTTACGGCTTTCGCATCATCCTGCCCACGACCACCGACTGCTACACCGCCCTGGGTGTGCTGCACCAGCTCTACAAGCCGGTGCCGGGACGTTTCAAGGACCACATCGCCATCGCCAAGAATAACGGCTACCAGTCGCTGCACACCACGCTGGTGGGGCCATCGGGGGTGAACATCGAGTTCCAGTTGCGCACCGAATCGATGCACATCGTGGCCGAGGCGGGCGTGGCCGCGCACTGGCTCTACAAGTCCGAAGGCCAGCAGGAGGCGCTGAACACCAAGTGGCTGCAATCGCTGCTCGACATCCAGAACGAAACGCGCGATGCCAGCGAGTTCTGGGACAACGTGAAGGTCGATCTGTTTCCCGATTCGATCTACGTCTTCACGCCCAAGAGCAAGGTGTTCTCCATGCCGCACGGGGCCACGGCGATCGACTTTGCCTACGCCATCCACAGCAACGTCGGCCACCATGCCACCGGGGCCATCATCAACGGCGAGGCGGCCAGCCTGCGCACGGCGCTGAAAAGCGGCGACGTGGTGGAGATCACCCTCGACGAGAACGCCGAACCCAACCCGATGTGGCTGAACTTTGCCAAGACCGGGCGGGCACGTTCCAAAATCCGCAACCACCTCAAGACCGTGGCGCAGACCGAATCGGCCGCCCTGGGCGAGCAGCTCCTGGCCCAGGCCCTGCGCGAAGAAGGCATTGCCGAGCTGCCCGCCGACGAGGACGCCCTGGAAGCGCTGTGGCAGGCGGTGCTGAAGCCCGGCCAGACGCAGACCGAGCTGCTGTCGGACATCGGCCTGGGCCGCCAGGTGGCCACCCTGGTGGCGCAGCAGATCACCTCCTACCTGCTGCACCAGGGCCAGCGCCCCGACGCCCTGCTGCTGACGCAGCAGCGCTTCACGCAGAACACGCGGCCGCACAGCAGCGTCATCCTGGACAACCAGAACCGCGCCGCCACCCATTACGCCCCGTGCTGCACCCCGGTGCCGGGGGATGCCGTCACCGGCTACCTGGGCCACGGCGACGGCCTGCACGTCCACCGCAGCGACTGCGCCGAAGCGCAGCACCTGCTGGAGCGCCAGCCCGAGCGCCAGATTGCCGTGGAATGGGGCGAGGACGCCAACACCGGGCACCTGTACAACGCCAACATCACCCTGACGGTGCAGAACGGCAGGGGCGTGCTGGCCCGCATCACGCAGGTGCTGGCCGATACCGACGTGGATATCCGCCGCGTGGACATCGAGGACGAATCGGCCATGCAGACCACCGTGCTGCGCTTTACCGTTGCGGTGCATGACCAGTTGCAGCTGGAGACGGCGCTGCGGGCGCTGCGCCGCAATACCGTGGTGTTGAGCTGTAGCCGGGTGCTGGCACCTTGAAGATATAAAAAATAGCTGCTTCCGCTGATAAACAAAGGGATTCAAGGTGAAAAATACCTGAATCCCTTTGTTTATCAGCGGAAAAAGCTCACTTTTTATGGGCCTGCGGGTACTCCACCGCCAGCACTTCCAGCATCCGCACCCCGGCGGGCGTGGGCAGCGGCACTTCGTCGCCCACCCGCGCCTTGAGCAGGGCACGCGCCACCGGGGCCACCCAGCTGACCTGGCCCTGGCGGGTCTGCGCCTCGTCGATGCCCAGAATGGTGATGGTGCGCTGCACGTCCTCGTCGTCCACATAGGTCACGGTGGCGCCGAAGAACACCTGGTCGCTGCCCGCGTGGACGCTGGGATCGACCACCTCGGCCATTTCCAGGCGCTTGGTCAGAAAGCGGATGCGCCGGTCGATTTCACGCAGGCGCTTCTTGCCATACAGGTAGTCGCCATTCTCGGAACGATCGCCGTTGCTGGCGGCCCAGTGCACGGTCTCGACCGTGCGCGGGCGCTCGTCATCGATCAGTTGCATCAGCTCGCCGCGCAGGCGCGCGTAGCCCTGCGGCGTGATGTAGTTCTTCACGCCCGTGGGCATCGACGGCATGACGTCGTCGTCATCGTCGTCGTGATCGGTTTCCTTGGTGAATGCCTTGCTCATGCCTCAGTTCT
>JAHRXD010000236.1 GCA_019104825.1 Comamonas sp. | reverse complement strand
CCTACCATGAAGGTGAGGGTGCCGGCAATGGCCCTGCCGGTGCCGCCGGAGACGGGGGCGTCGATAAAGGCGATGCCTGCGGCCTGGGCTGCCTGGGCCACTTTCTGGCTGGTGGCGGCGGCGATGGTGGAGCTGTCGATGACCAGCGCCCCTTTGGCGATGCTGGCCAGCAGGCCGTTTTGGCCGTCGCGGCCCAGGAACAGTCCTTCGACGTGCTGGCTGGCGGGCAGCATGGTGACGATGACTTCTGCGCCCTGTGCGGCATCCTGTGCGCTGCCGGCGGCCTGGCCCCCGGCGGCGACGACTTTGGCGATGGCCTCCTGGCTCAGGTCGAAAGCCTTGACGCTGTGCCCGGCTTTGGCGAGGTTGATGGCCATGGGGCCGCCCATGTTGCCCAGGCCGATGAATCCGATTTGCATGGTGGTGTCTCCTGTGGTGGTGGAAGAAATACTTGTTTTTAAATAGCTGTTTCCGGTTGATATATATGGATTTTAGAGTGTTTTATTACTGAAATCCTTATGAATCAAGCGGTAGAAGCTATTCTTTGTGAAAGTCAGCGAATCACGTCCGGCGCATCGCCGTCCAGCATCCGCCGTCCGATGATGACGCGCATGATCTCGTTCGTGCCTTCCAGAATCTGGTGGACACGGGCGTCGCGCAGCAGGCGCTCCAGCGGGTATTCGCGGATGTAGCCGTAGCCGCCGTGCAGTTGCAGCGCGTCGTTGACCACGCCAAAGCCCGCATCGGTGGCAAAGCGCTTGGCCATGGCGCAGTAGGTGCTGGCGTCCGGTGCGCCCGCGTCCAGCTTGCTGGCAGCCAGCCGCACCATGTGCCGTGCGGCGACCAGTTCGGTGGCCATGTCGGCCAGCTTGAATTGCAGCGCCTGGAAGGCGGCCAGCGGTTTGCCGAACTGCTTGCGCTCCTGCATGTAGCGCTGCGCGTGGGTCAGTGCCCCTTGCGCCGCGCCGACCGAGCAGGTGGCGATGTTGATGCGCCCGCCGTCCAGCCCTTTCATGGCGATCTTGAAGCCCTCGCCCTCGCGGCCCAGCAGGTGGTTGGCGGGGATGCGCACGTTGTCGAAATTGATGACGCGCGTGGGCTGGCTGTTCCAGCCCATTTTTTCTTCCTTCTTGCCGTAGCTGATGCCGGGAAGGTGCGCGGGCACGGCAAAGGCGCTGATGCCGGAGGCGCCCGAGCTGGCATCGCCCGTGCGGGCCATCAGCACCAGCACGTCGGTGCTGCCGGCGCCGCTGATGAAGGCCTTGCTGCCGTTGATGACATATTCGCTGCCCACCAGCTCGGCGCGGGTCTTGATGCTGGCGGCGTCCGAGCCGCTGCCCGGTTCGGTCAGGCAGTAGCTGGCCAGTTTCTGCCCGCTGGTGAGCAGCTCGCCCCATTCGGCCCGCACGGCGTCGGTGGCCCAGGTGCCCAGCATCCAGGTGGCCATGTTGTGGATGGTGATGAAGGCGGTGGTGGAGGGGTCGACAGCGGCCAGTTCCTCGAACACCAGGGTGGCATCCAGCCGGGGCAGTTGCAGGCCGCCGATGCACTCGGGCGCGTACAGGCCGCAAAAGCCCAGCTCGCCCGCCTTGGCGATGGCGTCCACGGGGAAGATGCCCTGGGCATCCCACTCGGCGGCATGGGGGGCCAGCTCGGCCTGGGCGAACTGCCGCGCGGTATCGGCAAAGGCGTGTTGGTCTTCGCTCAGTTCAAAGTCCATGTCGGTCTCCTTTCCTTGTAATTTTGATAGCTGTTTGCGCTTGCCTGATAAGCCAAAACAACGGTTTGAAGCAAAAACGGCCAGCAAGGCTGGCCGCAGGGTGCTTATTTCAGGCTGATGGTGGTGTTCACGCCCTGGCCCAGGGTGCTGTCGTCAAACCAGCGGGCGGTGACGGTCTTGGTCTGCGTGTAGAACAGTACGACCTGCTTGCCGTAGGGGCCGAGGTCGCCCAGTTTGGAGGCGCGGCTGCCGGTGAAGGAGAACAGCGGCACGGGCACGGGCACGGGCACGTTGATGCCCACCTGGCCGACATCGATCTCTTCCTGGAACTTGCGGGCTGCGCCGCCCGACTGGGTGAAGATGGCGGTGCCGTTGCCGTTGGGGTTGTCGTTGATGAAGGCGATGGCTTCGTCCAGCGTGGCGGCTTCGACCACGCACAGCACGGGGCCGAAGATTTCCTGGTCATAGACGCTCATGCCGGGTTTCACGCCGCTGAAGATGGTCGGGCCGACGAAGTTGCCCTTCTCGTAGCCGGGCACGGTGGGCTTGCGGCCATCGAGTACCAGCTTGGCGCCGTCGGCAATGCCGCGTTCGATCAGGCCCTCGATGCGGCTCAGGGCGCTGCACGAGATGACCGGGCCGAGGTCGGTGCCCGGCTCGGTGCCGCCGCTGATCTTGAGGGATTTGGCCTTCTCGATCAGGTCGGGCAGCCATTTTTGGGCTTCGCCCACCAGCATGACCACGGGCAGTGCCATGCAACGCTGGCCGGCTGCGCCGAAGGAGGCACCGGCGATGGCGTTCAAGGTTTGCTCCTTGTTGGCATCGGGCAGCACGATGGCGTGGTTCTTCGCGCCCATCATGCACTGCACGCGCTTGCCGTTCAGGCTGGCGCGGTTGTAGACATGGGTGCCGACGTGGGTGGAGCCGACGAAGCTGATGGCCTTGATGTCCTTGTGGTCGCAAATGGCGTTCACGGCATCTTCACCGCCGTGAATCACGTTCAGCACCCCGGCAGGAATGCCTGCTTGCAGCGCCAGCTCGCACAGGCGCATGGTGACCATGGGGTCTTGCTCGGAAGGTTTCAGCACGAAGGTGTTGCCGGTGGCAATGGCCATAGGGAACATCCACAGCGGAATCATGGCCGGGAAGTTGAACGGGGTGATGCCTGCGCACACGCCCAGGGGTTGCAGCACCGAATAGGTATCCACCCCGTTGGCCACGTTGTTGGCCAACTCGCCCAGTTGCAGGTTGCCGATGCCGGCGGCATGTTCCACCACTTCCAGGCCACGGAAAACGTCGCCTTCGGCATCCGGCAGGGTCTTGCCCTGTTCGGCGGTCAGCAGGGCGGCCAGTTCGCCCATGTTTTCGCGGATGAGCTGTTGCAGCTTCAGGAAGATGCGGGCGCGGGCGCCGATGGGGGTTTTCTTCCAGGTCTTGAAAGCTTCCTTGGCGGCAGCTACGGCGGCGTTGATCTCGTCCTGCGTGGCAAAGGGCACGCGGGCCAGCACTTCCTGCGTGGCGGGGTTGACCACATCGCGCCACTGGGTGGTTTTCGATTCAACAAATTCGCCGTTGATCAGCAGCTTGACGGTAGGGATGCTCATGGGGGGATGTCTCCTGGGTAGAAAAAAAGGGCCGGTCTGCGCCGGGGTGGGATGGCCTGGGTTGTGCGCCCATGGTAATGTGCAAATTTGATAGGGCAATACCTGTTTTTGCAGTTCTTATCTGCAAAAAAGCACAGTTAAACTGCACCCTCATGGATTGGGATCACTTGCGTTTTTTTGCCGCCCTGGCACAGGCCGGCTCTCTGGCGGGCGCGGCGCGGCTGCTGGGCGTGGAACACACCACGGTGGCGCGGCGCTTGCAGGCGCTGGAAAAAATCATGGGCCAGACGCTGTTTGTGCGGCAGAAGGGGGGGCTGACGCTCACGCAAGCGGGCCAGCAGTTGCTGCCTGCCGTGCAGGCCATGGAAAAGGCCGTGCGCGGCGTCGAGCAGGTCGCTCTGCCCGATGGGGCCGACGAGGCCCACCCGGCCGGACTGGTGCGCGTGGGCGTGACCGAGGGGCTGGGCACGGTGGTGCTGTCGCGCCAGCTGGCGCTGCTGGCGGTGCGCTATCCGCAGCTGTCGATCGACCTGCTAGCCCTGCCGCGCCTGCTGCACCTCAGCCGCCGCGAGGCCGACATCGTGATCTCGCTGGAGCGGCCCAAGCGCGGCTCGGTGGTGGTCAGCAAGCTCACCGACTACCACCTGTATTTGTACGGCGAGCGCCAGTACCTGGCCCGCCGCCCCCTGGTGCGCAGCAGCGACGATTTGCGCCACCACCAGTTCGTGCATTACGTGGACGATTTGCTGTTTTCCAAGGAATTGCAACTGCTGGCGCAGCTTTACCGGCCCGCCCGTTTCGTGTTTCGCAGCACCAGCATTGCCGCGCAGTACGAGGCCGTGCGGGCCGGGGTGGGGCTGGCCGTGCTGCCCGCCTTCATGGCCGACCGCGACCCCACGCTGGCGCGGGTGCTGCCCGAGCAGGCCCGGTTTACCCGCACCTTCTGGATGAGCGTGCCCGAAGAAGCCAAGGCCGTGCCCCGTATCCAAGCGGTGTGGCGTTTCCTGAAAGACGTGGTGCGCGAGCAGCAGGCGTATCTGCAACCCCCCTTGCCCGGCGCGGGTCAGTAGCAATAGCTGGTATTACCCATGCCGTCGCTGCGGGGGATGGAGCTGCAAATGGGCGCAGTGCCGGCCGGGATGTCGCGGCGGTGTTCGCCCTGTCCCTTGGCCGGTTTGGGGGGCGGGGTCACGTTGCCGGTGTAGGGCCGCACGCGGCGCAGGCTGACGGTTTCGTCGAAATGCTTGCCAAAGCCGACGTAGGTGACGTCGCAGGTCTGGTAATGCGGGTCTGCCCCGAGAATGCGGGCTTCATACCATTGCCCTGCCGACTGGACTTCCACGCGGTTGCCGGTACGGCACAGTTGCGCCAGAGCCGGCTGGGGCGTGCTGGCCGATCGGGCTGCCGGTGTTTGCGGCGGCACGACGTAATCGTTCGACCACTGGTCTGCCGCGTGGGCAGAAAAGGCAGCCAGGGCCAGGAGGCAAGACAGGGGAAGGCGGCAGATCGGTGGCATGAGGACGCTCCTGTGGGGGATCGGTGCAGGCAGGCGGTCATTTTGCAGCAGAGGGGGGATTGCGGCCAGCGCACTGCGGGCGGTGGTTGCAGGCGCTTGCACTTTTAAAAATATAGCTTTCTGCGCAGTGTTGGCAAGCTTTCTTCGCCTGTTTGAATCAAAATAAAAAACGGCAGATTGCCGGGTGCAGGCGGCCAGGGGCTGTATCATTTGCCCCTTTGCCTGTGGTTTTCCCCAGTGGGGGCGGCCCAATCTCCGTTTTCTTTTCGCCGTGCGCCTTCAGTCCATCAAGCTCTCCGGCTTCAAATCGTTTGCCGAGCCTACGAACTTCATGTTGCCGGGGCAGTTGGTGGGTGTGGTGGGGCCGAACGGCTGCGGCAAGTCCAACATCATGGACGCCGTGCGCTGGGTGCTGGGCGAATCCAAGGCCAGCGAGCTGCGCGGCGAGTCCATGCAGGACGTGATCTTCAACGGCACCACCCAGCGCAAACCGGCCAGCCGGGCCAGCGTGGAGCTGAGCTTCGACAACCACGACCACCGCGCCGGCGGGCAGTGGAACCAGTTCACCGAGATTGCCGTCAAGCGCGTGCTGACCCGCGACGGCGGCAGCAGCTACTTCATCAACAACCAGCCGGTGCGCCGCCGCGACGTGCAGGACGTGTTTCTGGGTACCGGCCTGGGGCCGCGGGCCTACGCCATCATCGGCCAGGGCACCATCAGCCGCATCATCGAAAGCCGCCCGGAAGAACTGCGCCTGTTCCTGGAAGAAGCGGCGGGCGTTTCCAAATACAAGGAGCGCCGGCGCGAAACGCAGAACCGCCTGCACGACACGCACGAAAACCTTACCCGCGTCGAAGACATCCTGCGCGAGCTGGGCGCCAACCTGGACAAGCTGGAAAAGCAGGCCGAGGTGGCCGCGCAGTACCACGCCCTGAACAGCAGCGCCACGCTCAAGCAGCACCAGTTGTGGTTTTTGAAAAAGCAGGACGCCGAGGGCGATCTGGCCGCCATCCGCGCCCAGGGGTTGGAGGCGGTCAATGCCCTGGAAGAAGGCATGGCCCAACTGCGCCACATCGAAGCGGACATGGAAACGCAGCGCCAGGCGCACTATGCGGCGGGCGATGCCGTCAATCAGGCCCAGGGCCGCCTGTACGAGGCCACGGCGGAAGTCGGCAAGCTGGAGGCGGAAATCCGCTACGTGGTCGAAGGCCGCCAGCGCATCGCCCAGCGCCTGCAGCAATTGGCCGAGCAGACCCGGCAGTGGCAGGAGCGCCAGGAAACCGCCGCGCTGGAGCTGGAGGAGCTGGCCGCCAGCGGCGTCGATGCCCAGGAGCAGGCCGAGCTGCTGGCCGCCCAGGTGGAAGAACAGGCCGCGCAACTGCCCGCGCTGGAAGACGCCGTGCAACGCGCCCAGGCCCAGGCGCAGGCCCAGCACCAGCAGGTGGTGCAGGTGCAGCAGTGCATTCAGGTGCTGGCCGCCGAGCAGCGCAGCCTGCAGGAACAAAGCCGCCAGCAGGAAAGCCGCCTGGAGCGCCTGCGCACCGAGCGCCAGGCCCTGGCCGCGCCCGACCCCGCCGAGCTGCAAGCCCAGCAGGAACAGTACGCCGCCGCCCAGGAAGCCGCCGAACTGGCCGAGGCCGCCCACCAGGAGTTGCAGGACAGCCTGCCCGCCCTGGAAGACGCGCGGCGCAGCAGCCAGCAGGCCGTCAATAGCGAAAGCGCCCGCCAGGCCGAACTGGCCGCCCGCCTGCAGGCGCTGCAAGCCTTGCAGGAAAAGCTCAAGGCCGATGACAAATTGCAGCCCTGGCTGACTGCCCAGGGTCTGGAGGGCCTGCCCGCGCTGTGGACGCGCATCGCTGTCGAACCCGGTTGGGAAAATGCCGTGGAAGCCGCCCTGCGCGAGCGCATGAACGCCGTGCAGATCGGCCGGCTGGAGACAGTGCGTGGCTTTGCCAGCCCTGCCGCCGCGCCGCCTGCGCGGCTGGCCTTTTACTCTGCCGCCCAGGCCGCCGCCGTGACCGGGGCGCGGGTCGGGGGACTGATCGACAAAATCCGCACCGGCGACGAAGGCCTGAAAGCCGTGCTGGCGCATTGGCTGCACGGCTGCCTGACCGCTGCCAGCCTGGACGAAGCCCTGGCCCGGCGCAGCCAGCTGCCGGACGGGCAGAGCATTTATGTGGCCAGCGGCCACGCCGTGACCGCGCACAGCGTGGCCTTTTACGCGCAGGACAGCGAACAGTCCGGCCTGCTGGCCCGCGCCCAGGAAATCGAGCAGTTGGACAAGGCCCTGCGGGCCCAGCAACTGCTGGTGGAAAACGCCCAGACCGCTTTGGCGCGGGCCGACCATGCCTACCACCAGGCATCAGCGGCCCTGATCGGCGCCCGCCGCGAAGCCCAGCAGGCCCGGCAGGCCGCGCACGACAGCCAGGTGCAGTGGCTGCGCCTGCAACAGCAGGCCGAGCAGGCCAGCAGCCGCAGCCAGCAATTGCAGGCCGACAGCGATGAAGTCCGCGCTTTGCTGGACGAGTTGCAAGAGCGCAGCGCCGAGGCCGAAGGCCGCTTCGAGGAACTGGATGGGCAACTGGCCCAGGCGCAGGAGCAGCACGCCCAGGAGGAAGACCACGCCATTGCCGCCCAGCAGCGTCTGAACGAAAGCCGCGAGCAACTGCGCCGCCTGGAGCGCCAGGCGCAGGAAGCGCAGTTTGGCGAACGCAGCCTGCAAGCGCGGCAGGCCGAATTGCAGCGCACCCTGCAAACCGCCGAACAGCAGGCCCGCGATTTGGCGCAGGAAGAACAACGCGCCCATGCCGAGGCCGAGCGCCTGAGCGACGCCGCCGCGCAAGGCGGCCTGCAGGACGCGCTGGACCTGAAAATGCAGCGCGAGCAGGAACTGGCCCAGCGCCGCAGCGACTACGACGGCCTGACCCAGCAGCTGCGTGCCAGCGACGAACTGCGCAGCCAGATTCAGCGCAACCTGGAGCCGATGCGCCAGCGCATCACCGAATTTCAACTGCGCGAGCAGGCCGCCAGCCTGGGCAGCAGCCAGTACGCCCAGCAGCTCGAAGAAGCCGGGGCCGATCTGGCCGCCGTGGCGCAGTCGATTGCCGAAGGCAACGTGCGCCTGCACGGTCTGCAGGCCGACATCGACCGACTGCACCGCGACATCGCCGCCCTGGGGGCGGTGAACCTGGCTGCGCTGGAAGAATTGCAACTGGCCACCGAGCGCAAGACCTTTCTGGACGCCCAGGTGCAGGATTTGACCCAGGCCATGACCACGCTGGAAGGGGCCATCCAGAAAATCGACGCACAGACGCGCGAGCTGCTTTCGGGAACTTTCAACACCGTCAATGACCACTTCGGGCGCATGTTCCCCGAGCTGTTCGGCGGCGGGCAGGCGCGACTCATCATGACCGGCGACGAAATCCTGGATGCCGGCGTGCAGGTCATGGCGCAGCCGCCGGGCAAGAAGAACCAGACCATCCACCTGCTTTCGGGCGGGGAGAAGGCGCTGACGGCGATCGCCCTGGTGTTCGCCATCTTCCAGCTCAACCCCGCGCCGTTCTGTTTGCTGGACGAGGTGGACGCGCCGCTGGACGATGCCAACACCGAGCGCTATGCCAAACTGGTGGCCCGCATGAGCAGCGGCACGCAATTTTTGTTCATCAGCCACAACAAGATCGCCATGGAGATGGCGCAGCAACTGATCGGCGTGACCATGCAGGAGCAGGGCGTATCGCGCATCGTGGCGGTGGACATGGAATCGGCCCTCACAATGGCGCAGACGTGAAATTCAAAGAAACAGGGATGAAGCAATGAGCACCTTGCAAATCAGTTTGGCAGTATTGGGCATCGTCTTTCTGGGCCTGGTGCTGGTCTACAACGCCTGGGTCTACCGCCGCGCCGCGCCGCGCAAGGCCGCGCCGCCGCCGTCCGGCCAGCACGCCGTGCCGCGCCAGGAGCCCGACCTGGGCGGGGTGGACATCACCCAGGCGACGGCGCCGCGCGTCCCTCCCGCAGATTTGGCGGTGGATGCGCCCCCCGACGGCGGGGACTTGCTGGCCGACGACCCGCTGCTGCACGTCACCCCGCAGGCCGACACCACCGCTTCTTCGGTGCCTTCGGGTGCTTCGGACGCTGCACAGGCCGAACCCATGCCCGCGCCGGTGCTGCCCGCCGCTGCCGCCGACAAGCGCCCGGCCCTGGATACCTTACTGGACGCCATCGCCCTGCTGCCGCTGGAGCCGCCCCTGTCCGGGGAAACCATTCTGCAAGTGCAGCCGACCACGCGCCGCGCGGGCAGCAAGCCGTTTCAGGTCGAAGGCCGCAATGCCGCCACCGGCCAGTGGGAGGCCGTGCGTTCCGGCCAGCGCTACAGCCACTTGCAGGCCGGGGTGCAACTGGCCAACCGCCTGGGGGCGCTCAATGAAATCGAGTTTTCCGAATTTGTCGCCAAGGTGCAGACCTTTGCCGACACCCTGGGCGTGGCCGTGGAGCTGCCGGACATGCTGCACGAAGTGGCCCGCGCCCGCGACATCGACCAGTTCGCCAGCCAGCATGATGCGCAGTTGAGCTTCATGCTGCGCCCCGCCCGTGCGGCCTGGAGCCCCGGCTACATCGCCCAGCAGGCGGCGGCCCTGGGCTTCGTGCCCGCCAACATGCCCGGGCGCATGGTGCTGCCCGCGCCCGAGGCCGGGCTGCCGCCGCTGCTGACCCTGGCCTTCGACGCCCAGGCCGCGCAGGCCGAAGACCTGGACCGTACTGCCGTGTACGACCTGCTGCTGAGCCTGGACGTGCCCCAGGTGGCGCAGGCCCTGGCGCCTTTCGAGCGCCTGTGCCAGGCGCTGCAGGCCCTGGGCGAAAGCATGGACGGCGTACTCTGCGACCCGGACGGCAATCCCTTGCAGGCGGACATGCTCGGGCAGATCGGCGCCGACCTGGACGGCCTGTACGCCGCCCTGGCCGCCCATGCGCTGGCAGCGGGTTCGCCCCTGGCCCGGCGCTTGTTCAGTTAATTATTTTATGAGCTTATCCCGCTGAAATGACAGGGAATCTAGACCTATTTCCATCTGAAAAAGAGGCTTCATCAGCGCAACAAGCTCCTAAAAGCGTAGTTGATAAAGTCCATGCCCTGCGCCGCCAGCTGTTGCAGTGGGCGCACGAGTACTACGTGCAGGACGCCCCCAGCGTGCCCGATGGCGAGTACGACCGCGTCTTTCAGCAATTGCAGGCGCTGGAGGGGGCCTACCCCCAGCTCGTCACCCCCGAATCGCCCACGCAGCGCGTGATCGGCGCGGTGCGCGACGGCCTGCTGCCGGTGCGCCATGCCGTGCCCATGCTCAGCATCCGCACGGAAACCGACAACACCGCCGCCGGGGCGCAGCAGTTCGATGCCCGCATCCGCCGCGAACTGGGGCGGGTGGAAGGCGATCCGGCCATCGAATACGTGGCCGAACCGAAGTTCGACGGCCTGGCCATGAGCCTGCGCTATGCCAATGGCAAGCTGGTGCAGGCGGCCACGCGCGGCGATGGCGAGGTGGGCGAGGATGTTACGCACAACATCCGCACCATTCGGCAAATCCCCTTGCAACTGCCCGCCGATGCCCCGCCCTTGCTGGAGGTGC
>JAHRXD010000149.1 GCA_019104825.1 Comamonas sp. | reverse complement strand
CATTTCGCGGCACGCACGCTGGATGCGCAAGGCAATCTCACCGCGGTTGGCCACCAGGATTTTTTTAAACATGAAAGAAGGCTCCTCGTTGTTTCGCGCCCGCAGCGGGGCGAGTTCGTCCTGCACGACGCTGACGCCATCGACGATGATTTCCGTGCTGGCGCCCACGTCAGTGAACGGTGACGATTACTCGATCACGAACAGCGGTTGGCCGTATTCGACCGCCTGGCCGTTTTCCGCCAGCACGCGGGTGACGGTGCCGGACTTGTCGGCCTCGATCTCGTTGAGAATCTTCATGGCCTCGATGATGCACAGCACGTCGCCTTCCTTGACCTGGGCGCCGATCTCGATGAACGGCTTGGCCCCGGGGCTGGAAGCGCGGTAGAAGGTGCCCACCATGGGCGACTTGACCTGATGGCCGGTGACGGCAGCGGCGGCCGGGGCCGGCAGTTCCGCCACGGGGGCGGCAGCAGCGGGCGCAGCCGCCGGTGCGGGGGCCGCGGCCACGGGAGCGGCAGCGACGAACTGCTGCACGACGCCAGCGCTTTTGACGATGCGGACTTTGCCCTCGGCCTCGGTGATTTCCAGCTCCGAGACATTGGACTCGGACACCAGGTCGATGAGGGTTTTGAGTTTACGCAGATCCATGAAAGCTCCAACAGCTAAAGACTGAACAAGGGCGCGAATGTACCTTAATTTAGGCCTTTTGCGTTCTTCGGTAGCTATTTTCAATCAACGTCATTGTGGAATTTTTCTATGACGGCACCCTGCTGCAGGCTTTCGACGCTATCTGTCGTTAAACGGCAGCGGCCCAGCGCTGCAGGATTTCTTCGGAGAAGGCGCCGATTCTACGCTGCCTGAGCTGCCCTGCCCCGTCGAACAGCAGGGAAAACGGCAGCCCCCCGTTGCTGTTGCCCAGGGTGCGGGTCACGGCCACGCCGCCGGTTTCGGCGATCACCACCGGGTAGGCCAGCGGCTGACGCTGCAACCAGCGGGTAACGCTGGCGGCCCTGTCCGCCGCAATACCCAGCACGCGCACGCCCTGGCTGCCCGCCTGGCTTTGCGCCTGGGCAAAGCGGTCGAGCAGCGGCAGCTCCTCCACGCACGGCGGGCACCAGGTGGCCCAGAAGTTCACCAGCAGCGGCTGCCCCCCCCGGTACTGGTGCAAAGCGACCATTTCCCCGGTGGCGGTAGGCCATTGCTGCGCCCAGAAGGCATCCAGGGCCGCGTCCAGCTCGGCCCTGGGGCGCAGGTATTGCCATGCCCCGATGCCCGCGCCGGCCGTCACGGCGACGCCGCCAGCGGCCAGCAGCCAGTGGCGGCGCGAGGTCGATGGGTTGGTTTTTTCTACGGTCATGGTTCCTCCGGTTCGGCCAGCAAGGTTTGCAAGGCGTGCATGTCCCCCCGGGGGCTGCGGCCCTGGCTGTCGGGCTTCAGGGCGCCGCGCAGCTCGTCAAAATCATGGATCAGCAGGTGCACGCCCACCATCTCGCCCAACGGCTGGCACAGGCTGTGGATGCTCAGGGCATCGACCAACGCCCCCTTGAAACCGGGCACCTGGCTGACGTCAAAGCGCACCTGGCGGTCGATCAGGGCAATTTCCGCCGATTTGGGGTCATCGCAGAACAATTGCAGGTAAATATCGGACAGCCGCGTGGCCGTGCCGCGCCAGACGGCGCCGGTCAGGTGCGGGCGAAAGTCCTGCAGCCGCTGCATCCACACCAGCGCCAGCTCGCGCAGCGCCCGCAGCTCCTGCGGCTGGGTGTCGGCGCAGAACAGCGCCAGATAGTCGCGCACCACGTCTTCGAGCAGGGCGTTATCGGGCAGGGCCGTGCGCACGGGCAGGCCCAGCTGCTTGACGGCGCGGCGCTTGGCCGCGCCCCACTCCAGCCCTTCTTCGACGATCAGGCGGGCGGCAGTCTCGGCAATTTCCAGGCTGCAATCCTGGTGTCTGGCAGTACGCATAACGGCCAAGGGTATCAGAACGTATTCACCGCCTCGGCGTAAACCCGGAATGGAGGCAGTCAGGATCGTGCGTGCTTGCGCCGCCACGCCCAGGGCGGCGTCGGCTTGGCGGTTTGCCACAGACCGGCACGGCGGGCGCGAGCCTCCTGCTCGGCCCACCGGTAAGCGGCGGCATCGGCAGCGCTTTGCTCCTTGGCATAGGCGCGGTACCACCAGGCCAGCCCCCGGGTGAGCTGGGCGTGCCCGGCATCCAGCGTCAGCGGGCAATGAGCGGCACGACAGCCGGGGTCGGCCACCATGACCTTGCCCAGCCAGCGCCCGTAGCGGTCGCGCTGCTGAAGGATCACCTTGACCTGCTGGCCGAACACCAGATCGGACAGCGATTGCTTGGATTTGCGGCCAAACGCCTGGCGCAGCTCGGGCGCATCGATGCCTTGCAGGCGGATTTTGTGGCGCTTTTTGCGGGCATCCAGCACCGTGACGGTATCGCCATCGGCCACGCCGACGACCTTGCCGTGCAAGGTGCCCGCCGCCTGCACGGCACACGCGGCCAGCAGCAGCCAGGCGGCCAACCCCAGGCGCATGCGCCTATCGTTCAACAACTTCTGCAAACTTTCCCGACTTTCTTCTTCAATACACCCGCCCGCCCTTCAGCATGGCGTGCTGGCGCCGCTGCAAACCGGCCTGGCTGGCCAGCTTGTCCAGCATGGGTGCGGCATGGGCATGGGTGATGGCCAGGCCCAGCGCGTCGGCGGCGTCCGGGCCGGGCAGACCGGGCAGGCGCAGCATGTGCTGCACCATGGCCTGGATTTGCGCCTTGGCGGCGCGGCCATTGCCGGTCATGGCCTTCTTCATCTGCAAGGCGGTGTATTCGGCCACGGCCAGATCGTGCGCCACCAGCGCCGTCAGCGCCGCGCCGCGTGCCTGCCCGAGCAGCAGGGTGGATTGCGGATTGACGTTGACGAACACGATCTCCACGGCCGCCACGCTGGGCTGGTAGCGCTGCACGACTTCGCCCAGGCTTTGAAAAATGATTTTCAGCCGCCCCGGCAAATCCCCCAGCTCGACCCCCGGGGTGCGCGTGGTGCGGATGGTGCCGCTGGCCACGTACTGCAACTGCCGCCCCTGGCAGTCGATGACGCCAAAGCCGGTGGTCTGCAAGCCGGGGTCGATGCCAAGGATTCGCATAAAAGTGAGCTTGTTGCGCTGATGAATAAACAGTTTCAATAATAAAATCATCTGAAAACAATAAAATCCATGCGGAAACAGCTATTGTTTTCGATATTTCACGGAATCGCCGTGGCCGCCATGCGCCGGGCAATCGCCTGCGCCCGCTGGTGCAGGTAGGGCGATTGCAGGTGGTTCTGGAAATAGCGCGGGCGCGGCAGCATGACCGCCAGACGGGCCGCCTCCAGCGTGGTGAGCTGGCTGGCCGGTTTCCTGAAGTAATGCTGCGCCGCCGCCTGGGCGCCGAAAATGCCCTGGCCCCATTCGGCATGGTTCAGGTACAGCTCCAGGATACGGCGTTTGTCCAGCAATTGCTCCAGCAGAAACGTCAGCACCAGCTCCTGGCCCTTGCGCAGCAGGCTGCGTTCGCCCGAGAGCAGCAGATTCTTCGCCAGCTGCTGGGTAATGGTGGAGCCGCCGTAGACCTTGGCCGGCTGGCTGCCCGGCTGGGCTTTGGCCTGCGCCTGCTGGTTGCGCTGCCAGGCTTTCTCGATCGCCTGCCAGCGCACGCCGTCATGTTCGGTGAACAAGTCGTCTTCTGCCGTCAAAACGGCTTTTTTCAGCGCCGGGGCGATCTGCGCGTAATCCACCCACTGCTGGCGCCAGGGCGTTGCCGCGCCCGACTGCCAGTGCTGCCACAGCTGGCTGCGCTCGAACGCCGTCGATTGCGGCGCCCACCACGCCATCAGCGCGATGCGCAGCACGAAAAACAACTGCAGCAGCACCCCCGCCGCAATCACGGCCAGCAGCCAGCGCTCCAGGCCAGCAGTAAAAACTTTCAGCGCGGTCATGCCCCTTGCACCAGTTGTGCCCGCAGCTCGGCCAGCACCTGGGCGGCGGGCGGCTGCACGCCGCGCCACAGGGCAAAAGCGGCTGCGGCCTGCTCGACCAGCATGCCCAGGCCGTCGCGGGCCACCGCACCATGCTGCTGCGCCCAGGCCAGAAAGCCCTGTGCCGCCGGGCCGTACATCATGTCGTAGGCCAAAGCGCCGGGGCGCAGCGCCTGCGCGGCAATGGGCACGCCGCCGCCTTGCAGGCTGGCCGCCGTGGCGTTGATGACCACGGAAAAATCGCCCGCCAGCGCGGCCTGCTCCTGCACCGCCAGCGTCACCCCGGCGGCGCGGGCCAGCGCCTGGTGGCGCAGCGCCAGGGCATCGGCCTTGGCGCGGGTGCGGTTGCAAAGGGTGATGCTGCGCGGCCGCTGCTCGATCAGCGGCCCCAGCACGCCCGCTGCCGCGCCGCCCGCGCCGACCAGCAGCACGTCGGCCCCGGCCAGCGCCACGCCGGCGTTGCGCGTGATGTCGGCCACCAGGCCCAGACCGTCGGTGTTGTCGGCGTGCATCTGCCCATCGGCCCCGATCACCAGGGTATTGGCTGCCCCGGCCAGTTCGACACGCTGGCTGCGCGTTTGGGCGCAGGCGGCCGCCTCGTGCTTGAACGGCACGGTGACGTTGGCGCCCCGGCCACCTTCGGCAATAAAGTCCCGCAAACTGTCGGCAAAACCCTCCAACGGGGCCAGACGCGCCTGGTAATCCAGGTGCTGCCCGGTCAGTTCGGCAAAACGCCGGTGAATCCAGGGCGAGCGGCTGTGGGCAATGGGGTGGCCGAAAACGCAGTAAAGATCACAAGAGGTCATGGTGCTATCCAGGTTGTGGGGGAACGCCGATGCAGGATGGGTTGATGGCGCCAATTCCCCGCAACGGCTGCCAACTAGTTCCAACCTTCGCTAACGCACATTGGTTTGCAGCGTCTGTTCGCGGGTGAAGCTGAAGCGGGCCACCACGGCGATCTGGTCGGCCTGCGTTCGCATGGCAGGGCTGAACGGGCCGAAGGGGCCGGCGGCGTAGGCAATAGCCTGGGCGCGGCGATCCAGCACCGGATTGCCCGAGCTTTGCACGACTTCCGTCTCCAGCACGCGGCCATCGTAGTTGATGGTCAGCACCATGATGAGGTCGCCGTAGAGCTTGCGGCCCTGCGCCTCGGGGAAGTTTTCCGTGCCCTTGTCCTCGACCTTGTGGCGCAGGGCGTCGTAGTAGACGGCATAGGCGGCCTCCTGCGTGGCCGGGCTGATGTAGCGCTTTTTCGGGCGGGCGTTTTCTTCGTTGATGCGCTTTTCCAGCTCGGCCAGTTGTTTGAGCAACTGCTTGCGCCTTTGCTCCTGCTGCTCGCGGGCCTGTTGCTGCGCCGCTTCGCGCGGGTCGTATTCCGGCAGGCTGTCCAGGCGCTTGCGCAACTGCGTCAGCAGCGTGGCCTGCTGCTGTTGCAGGGCATCGAGTTGGCGCTG
Source organism: Comamonas sp. (assembly GCA_019104825.1). Classification (GTDB taxonomy): domain Bacteria; phylum Pseudomonadota; class Gammaproteobacteria; order Burkholderiales; family Burkholderiaceae_C; genus Comamonas; species Comamonas nitrativorans. Next base: position 2,264 of record JAHRXD010000149.1, on the reverse strand, counting down.
GCGCTCTTCGAAATCGTCGCCGATGCTGGTCAGCGCCGAATACGGCAGCGGGCTGGTCGCCCGCCCCTGCGCTACGTCGCCGCCCCCGGCCAGATTCGCCTGGGCGATGGCCTGGGCTTTTTCCGGGCGCTCCTGGCTCTGGGCATTGACCAGGATGACCTCCAGCGGCGTGTCCTGGAACACCCGGTTGAACTGCTGCGGCGCAACGAACCGCACCGTCAGCAGCACGGCATGGACGGCCAGCGAGACGAACAGCGCAATGGCCAGGGGAGAGGCGGTTTTTTTCACGGGGTGGAATTATCGGCGCTCTGCGCCTCGTTCATGTCCACGGCGATGGCGATGGGGCCGGCGGTGACTTCCTCGCCCTCGCCCCCGTCCTCGTCGTCCAGCGGCGCATCGTCGCCGGGGTCGTGCGGGTCGTCCAGGCGGGCGGTGACGGTGCCGTGGATGTCCAGGCTGATCAGATCGACCTGCCCCAGCCTGACGCGTACCCGCGCCCCCCGGCCCATGCCCTGGGCGCCCAGCACGGTCACCACCAGCGGCAGGGTGTCGGCCCGCACCAGGGCACCGCCTGCGGCGTCGTCGCGGATCAGGGCGCCGTCGATCTCGGTGATCTGGTTCTGCTCCAGGTATTTCAGCGTCCAGAAGCGTTCCATCCCGGCCTGGTAGCCGTTGTAGGCGCCGTAGGTGGCCTCGAAGCTGCTGATGATGGAGAACAGATCGGCATCCTTGGGCTTGAACGGCGCGGCCAGCGCCGCCGTGGCGCCGTGGCGGGCGCAGGCAATCACCTGCCACTGGTTCACCAGATCGACGTAGCGGCGCAGCGGCGAGGTGGCCCAGGTGTAGCACTTGACCCCCATGCCCGCGTGCGGCAGCGCCTTGGTGGACATGCGCACCTTCACCCCCGGGGCCATGCTGGCCTGGCTGCGGTAGATGCCGGGCACGCCGTAGTCGGCCAGCATCTGGCCCCAGGTGCTGTTGGCGACGATAGCCGCCTCGGCCACGATCAGGTCCAGCGGGGCGCCGCGCTTGCGCGTGGTGATCTGCACGGTTTCGCTGCCCTCGGCGGCGTTCTTGCCGTTGCCGTCCAGGCGGAAGGTGTAGTCCGGGCGGCTGAAATTTTCCGGCTTGCCGCGCACCACTTCGCGCTGGGCCTTGAGGTGCCGGGCCAGTTTGTGCAGAAACGATAGCTCCTGCCACACGTCTTTCAAGGATTGTGGAATGTTTTCCACCTGAATCTGGCTTGTATCCTGCGCAAGATGCTCCTCAGTTACGATGTGATCGAGCTGGTCGTGGCGGAAGTTGTGCGCCACGGGCACGCGCTCCAGGCGGGTGGTTTTCTCCAGCACCTCCAGGCTGGCCTCGTCGTAGGTGACGTACAGCGACACCGCCGGGTTGGCCCGGCCTGCATCCAGGGTGTAGATCTGCACCACCTCGTCGGGCAGCATGGTGATCTTGAAGCCGGGCATGTACACCGTCGAAAGGCGCTGGCGACCCAGCTTGTCCAGTTCGGAACCCGGCGCAATCGCCAGCCCCGGCGCGGCAATGTGGATGCCCACCGTCACCTTGCCGCTGCCCAATCCGGTGACGGACAGGGCGTCGTCGATCTCGGTGGTCTGCGAATCGTCGATGGAATACGCCTGCACGGCGGCCAGCGGCAAATCTTCGGGCGGCTGGGGCGCCTGCAACGCAGGAAAACCCGTGCCCTTGGGAAAGTTGTCCAGCAAGAAGCGCTGCCAGTGGAACTGGTAAGCCGAGGCAATCGCCCCCGCCTGCTGCAATAGTTGCAGCGGTGCCTGCTGCGCCTGGCGACTGGCCTCGACCACGGCCTTGTATTCCGGCGCATTCTTGTCGGGCCGGAACAGAATCTTGTAGAGCTGCTCCTGAATCGGCGCCGGGCAGCGGCCACCGACCAGCTCCCCGACCCAGGCGTCGATCTGCGCCTGGAGCTGCTTTTTCTTCTCGATCGCCGCCAGCGCCTGCTGCACGATCTCTGCCGGGGCCTTCTTGAACCGCCCCTTGCCTGCGCGGCGGAAATAGTGCGGGGCGCCGAACAGCGCCAGCAGCATCGCCACCTGCTCGGTCAGGCTGGCGTTCTCTGAAAAGTAGTCCCGCGCAATCTCGGCAAAGCCGAACTCGGCCTCGGGGGCAAATTCCCAGGCCAGGTCCAGCTCCACCTCGGCGGCCAGGGCCTGCGACTGGTCCAGCAGATCGGCGGGGCAGGGTTTGTCGTATTTGAGCAGTATGTTGGCGGCATTGGCCTT
>JAHRXD010000080.1 GCA_019104825.1 Comamonas sp. | reverse complement strand
TACGCTTCGTGCCCACGGCCATCCTCTCGCGCCAGGTGGCCGTGGTGCGCGGCCAATGCCTCATCATCAACCTGCCGGGCCAGCCCAAGGCGATTGCCGAAACGCTGGAGGGGCTGAAAGATGCGCAGGGCCACAGCCTGGTGCCCGGCATCTTCGCCGCCGTGCCCTACTGCATCGACCTGATCGGCGGGCCGTACATCCATACCCAGGATGCCGTCTGCGCCGCCTTCCGCCCGAAAACCGCACGGCGCCCGCTGCCGGTGTGATAGGGCTGGAATATCTGAAAAGAGAGCTGCTTCCGCTGGATAAACAAGAGTTTCAGAAGATTTTTCCTTTGAAATCGTTTAGATACCTACGGAAGCAGCTTTCTAATCCATAGCACACCCGCGCCGAGATCGTGAACAGGTTCTCAGGGCTTGCGGGAAGTCCGCCCCAGCGTCAGCGCAGCCGCCATATCGGCCAGTTTGCCGAACGGCGCGTGCAGCAGGCCGGGAAGGTTCCAGCGGCCCTGCACGAAAACGCCCTTGGCATGGCTCATGGCGCGGAAGCCCTCGATGCCGTGATACGCGCCCATGCCGCTCGGCCCCACGCCGCCAAAAGGCAGGTCGTCCTGCGCCACGTGCATCAGCGTGTTGTTGATGCCGACGTTGCCCGACGTGGTACGCGCCAGCAGCCGGGCGCAGTCGCCGTCCTCGGCGCCGAAGTAGTAGAGCGCCAGGGGGCGGGGCCGCGCGTTCACATAGGCAATGGCTTCGTCGATGCCGCCGTAGGTGCGCACCGGCAGGATGGGGCCGAAGATTTCCTCCTGCATCAGCAGCGCATCGTCGCCCGCGTTGACGACCAGCGTCGGCACCAGGGTGCGCTCGCGCCCGAGCAGGTGGGCGGGGCGTTCGCCCACCTCGATCACGCGGGCGCCGTTGCGGCGGGCATCCTCGACCAGCCCGCGCAGGCGGTCGTAGTGGCGGTCGCTGATGATGGTGGTGTAGTCGCGGCTGGCCGGGCCGGCCGGGTAGAAGCGCTGCACCGTGGCGGTGTAGCGGGCGATGAAGGCCTCCAGATCGTCCTCGTGCACCAGGGCGTAGTCCGGCGCCACGCAGGTCTGGCCGGCGTTGGACAGCTTGCCGTACACCACGCTCTGCACGGTGCGGTCATTCACATGGCCACGGGCCACGATGGCGGGGCTTTTGCCGCCCAGCTCCAGGGTCACGGGCACCAGGTTGTCGCTGGCGGCACGCATCACCTTGCGGCCCACCTGCGTGCTGCCGGTGAACAGCAGGTGGTCGAACGGCAGGGCGCTGAACGCGGCGCCGACCTCGGGGCCGCCCAGCACCACGGCCACCTCGTCCTGCGCAAAAGCCCCGGCCAGCATGTGCCGCAGCGCCGCGCTGGTGCGCGGGGTCAGCTCCGAGGGCTTGAGCATGGCGCGGTTGCCCGCCGCCAGCGCAGTGGCCAGCGGCACCAGCGTGAGCGAGACGGGGTAGTTCCACGGCGCCATCACGCCGACGACGCCCAGCGGCTGGTATTCCACGTAGGCACGTGCCGAGCGATAGACAAATGGCACGTGGCGGCGCTCGCGCTGCATGAAGCGGCGCAGGTGGCTGGAGAGGTAGTCGATGGCCTGGACGACGCAGGCCAGTTCCATGATGTCGGTCTCGTGGCGCGAGCGGTTGCCGAAATCGGCGCTGACCGCGTCCTTCAGCACCTCGCGGTGCGCCAGCACGGCGGCCCGCAGCCGGGCCAAACGGCTCTTGCGCAAGGCCAGACCCGGCGGGCCGTCATGCAGAAAGGCGCTGCGCTGGCGGTGCAGCAGGTCGGCCATGCGGGTGCGGTCTTCATCAGGCGTCATGGTGTCTCTCCGGCGATCAGGGCTTGAGCGGTTGGGGCGCGTACAAGGCGGCCTGGAAGTCGGGCACGTACTCGTACTTCACCATCCTGCCCAGTTTCAGCGATGCGATGAAGCGCGACAGGCTGCCGTCCGTCAGCGTCAGCTTCACCGCATCGGCGTCCGACGCGCTGGCGTGGCGCAACTGGCGGGAAGTGCTGTAGCCGGTGGTCAACTGCCCTTGCGGGTCGATGTTGGTGAAGCGGGTCGTCACCAGGTTTTCCTTGCTGGAGGACACATCGAGCTTGCGCGTTTCCAGCGTGACATCCAGCGCCTGGGTTTCGCTGTCATAGATATTGACGACGACGTTGTTTTCGCCTTCGCTGTAGTCGATGCGCGTGAGCCACTTGGGCAGGTTGTAGCCCACCACGCCGCGCACCCGCGCCAGTTCGGTATCGACGGGCAGCTTGAGCACGTAGCCCCAGAAGTCACCGGCGCGGGACTGACCCAGCAGGGAGAGCGGCCCCCAGTTCGACGCACCCGGCTGGTTGGTGACGACGGACAGGCCGATCTCGTTGTAGCGGTCGTTGTCGCAATAGTGGTAGGCATACGCGGTCAGCGCGACCAGGCCCCGGCCCGGCCAGACCTGCAGCGGCTGCACCTGCGCCAACACCTTTTCGGGAACCAGCTCGCGCAGCCGCGCCAGGTCGGCGGTGAAGATGGCCGTGACCCGGCTGTTTTCGTAATAAAAGTTGGGCGACCAGCTTGCAAAGCCGATGTCCACCTTCTCCTTGGCGATGCCCTTGAACCAGCTCAGGTCGGTGTCCGGCGCCTCGGCGGCGATGACGGACAGCGGCGGGTTGGAGCGGAAGCGGTCGTACAGACCGCCCTGCACCACGGGCACATCGTGCGCACCGATCCGGATGGTGGTGGTTGCAACGGGGGACGATGCGGAATGGTCGTCGGCAGACCACGAGGGCATCGTGCCAAGGGCCAGGGACAGGCCGAGAACGGCGGTCAGTGAAGTGCTTTTCATGGGTCAGTGGTGGCAGCGAAGCAAAGGGAAAAAAAACCGGAAAGCGCCGTGTTGGCATACCCGACTCTTCCGACCTTTGCAAAGCATAAGATTCAACTTGACTTCAAGGTCAAGCGGTTTTCTTGCCGTGGATAAACCGCTCCCCCTGTCTTCACCCACCAGACAGTTTTTTATAAAAAAACTGCCTCCAGCGCTTGTCTGCCAAGCACTAACAGCTATCAAAAATAGCTTACCCCTTGGCAGGCGCCTGGCCCAACCGCATTTCCGCCAGCACGCGCCGGGCGTTGGCGGTGCAGTCCATGTCCTGAGGCTTGGCCTCGATCTGCGCCACCAGCTCCAGCAGGTGCGCCTTGCTTTGCGCCAACTGCGCCTGGAGCGCCTCGATGTCCTGCACCTTGCGGTGCAGCGTGTCGACCAGGGTGCCATGCTCCCACTGCGCCAGGCCATTGGGCAGCAGCGTGCGCAGCTCGTCCAGGCTGAAGCCTGCACGCTGCCCGGCGGTGATCAGTTGCAATGTCAGCACCGCGTCGGCGGGGTAGCTGCGGTAGCCGTTGGCCTGGCGTTCCACGGCCTTGAGCAGGCCGATGCGTTCGTAGAAGCGGATGCGCGAGGCGGCCAGGCCGGTGCGTTGGGCGAGTTCTCCAATTTTCATGGCCCGGAGTTTGACATTAAACCTTGCTTCAAGGTTAATCTCGCGCCAGCAAAATTTCAAAAAAAACAGGCAACCCTTTGGTTGCCTGTTTTGCCTGAGAGGAAGGAAACTGCTTACAGCTTCTGGCCCATCATGAAGTTGTCGAAGCGCGATTCAGCGAAACGGAACCACAGCACCTGATCACGCTGGAAGTTACGGTAGTCGCCGTAGATCTTCTTCCAGTCGGGGTTGCTGGCGTCCAGCTCCTTGTACAGCTCCATCGCGGCCTTGAACGAGGCATCCATCACCTGTTGCGGGAAGGGCAGCACTTTGGCCTTGGCAGCCACCAGTTGCTTCAAGGCGCCGGGGTTGAAGGTGTCGTACTTGGCCTGAGTCGTGACGTGGGCTTCCATGGCGGCGGCGCGGACGATGGCCTTGTTCTCGTTGGACAGGCCGTTGAATGCCTTGTCGTTGATGTAGAACTCCAGATTCAGACTGCCTTCCCACCAACCGGGGTAGTAATAGAAGGGCGCCACTTTGTTGATGCCCAGCTTCTGGT
>JAHRXD010000073.1 GCA_019104825.1 Comamonas sp. | reverse complement strand
ACGCGGCGGGCGCGGCAAGCAGGCCACGGCGACGAAAGAGGACGACTGGATCGACCAGCTCTTCATCGCCCACACGCACGACTGGATTCTGTGCTTCTCCAACCGGGGGCGCCTGTACTGGCTCAAGGTCTGGGAAGTGCCCGCCGGTTCGCGCAACTCGCGCGGGCGGCCCATCGTGAACATGTTCCCGCTGCAAGAGGGCGAAAAGATCAACGTGGTGCTGCCGCTGACGGGCGAGATGCGCAACTTCCCCGAAGACCACTACGTTTTCATGGCCACCAGCATGGGCACGGTGAAGAAGACGGCGCTGTCCGAATTTTCCAACCCGCGCAAGGTGGGCATCATCGCCGTCGGCCTGGACGAAGGCGACTACCTGATCGGCGCGGCGCTGACCGACGGGCAGCACGATGTGATGCTGTTCAGCGACGGCGGCAAGGCCGTGCGCTTTGACGAAAACGACGTGCGTCCGATGGGCCGCAACGCCCGAGGCGTGCGCGGCATGAACATCGAAGACGACCAAAGCGTGATCGCCCTGCTGGTGGCCGACGCCAGCGAGGATGCGCAAGCCATTTCCGATGCCAGCACCGATGCCGCTGGCGCCGAAGCCCAGGACACCAATGCGCAAAGCGTGCTGACCGCCACCGAAAACGGCTATGGCAAACGCACCCATATCCGCGAATACACGCGCCACGGGCGCGGCACCAAGGGCATGATCGCCATCCAGCAGTCCGAGCGCAACGGCAAGGTCGTCGCCGCCACCCTGGTCGCCCCCGAGGATGAAATCATGCTGATCACCGACACCGGCGTGCTGGTGCGTACCCGCGTGGGGGAAATCCGCGAGATGGGCCGCGCCACCCAGGGCGTGACGCTGATCAACCTGGACGCAGGCGCCAAGCTCTCCGGCCTGCAGCGTATTGCCGAAAACGATGCAGAAAGCGGCCCCGACAGCGACGCTGAAGGCACGGCTGCCGAAGAGGGTGAAAACACCCCGCCAGCCGCCGAGTGATGCAGGATTTTCGATAGCTGCCAACGCTTTTCAGCACTAAGTTTTCACCACTTTTTTTATCCAAAAATGAACCGCCCTTTCAATTTTTCTGCCGGCCCGGCCGCCATTCCTGAAGAAGTCCTGCGGCAGGCCGCCGCCGAAATGCTCGACTGGCATGGCTGCGGCATGGGCGTGATGGAGATGAGCCACCGGGGCAAGGAGTTCATCAGCATCTACGAAGCGGCCGAGGCCGACGCCCGCGAACTGCTGGCGATTCCCGCCCACTTCAAAATCCTGTTCATGCAGGGCGGCGGCATTGCCGAGAACGCCATCGTGCCGATGAACCTCTCGCGCGGCGGCGTGGTGGACTTTGTCGTCACCGGTAGCTGGAGCCAGAAATCCCTCAAGGAAGCGGCCAAATACGCCCAGCCCCATCTGGCCGCCACGGGCAAGGACAGCCACTTCACCCGCCCCCCCGCGCCCCAAAGCTGGCAACTGTCCGACAAGCCGAGCTACGTGCATATTTGCAGCAACGAAACCATCGACGGCGTGGAGTTTCACGAACTGCCCGACCTCCAGGCCCTGGGCTGCGATGCGCCGCTGGTGATCGACTTTTCCTCGCACGTTGCCTCCCGCCCGGTGGACTGGAGCCGCGTCGGTCTGGCCTTTGGCGGGGCGCAGAAAAACATCGGCCCCGCAGGCGTCACCCTGGTGGTGGTGCGCGAAGACCTGCTGGGCCACGCCCTGCCGATCACGCCCAGCGCGTTCGACTTCAAGACCGTGGCCGAGAACAACTCCATGTTCAACACCCCGCCGACCTGGGGCATCTACATGGCGGGCCTGACCTTCCAGTGGCTCAAGCGCCAGCGCGAGGGCGACCTGACCGGCATCGCCGCCATGGAGCAGCGCAACATCGCCAAGGCCAGACTGTTTTACGACTACGTGGACGGCTCGCAGCTTTACGTCAATGCCATCGACCCGGCGTGGCGCTCGCGCATGAATATCCCCTTCCAGCTGCGCGATGCCAGCCGCAACGATGCCTTCCTGGCCGGGGCCAAGGCCGCCGGGCTGTTGCAGCTCAAGGGCCACAAGTCCGTGGGCGGTATGCGGGCCAGCATCTACAACGCGATGCCCATCGCCGGAGTGCAGGCGCTGATTGCCTATATGCAGGAGTTCGAGCGCACCGGCGCCTGATGCACTGCCCTGCATTCTTTAAATAAAAGAGCTGCTTCCGCAGGAAATACAACGATTTCAGCATCATTCATACCTGAAAACCTTATATGTCCTGCGGAAGCAGCTCTTAAAAAAGAAAAGAGACCATGACCACCACCCCGCAAGCCAGCCCTGAACTGGCGCAATTGCGCGACCAGATCGACAGCCTCGACCACCAGTTGCTGCACCTGCTGAACCAACGCGCCCGCGTAGCCGAGCAGGTCGGCGAGGTGAAGAAGCGCGAAGGCTCCACCTTCTTCCGCCCCGACCGCGTGGCCCAGGTGATCGAGAAGATCAAAACCGCCAACCCCGGCCCGCTCAAGGGGGCGCACGTCGCCGCCATCTGGCGCGAAATCATGTCCGCCTGCCTGGCGCTGGAAGCACCCCAGCGCGTGGCCGTGCTGGGGCCGGAAGGCACCTTTTGCGAACAGGCGGCCATCGAATACTTCGGCGGCGCAGCCAACTTCATGTACTGCAACAGCTTCGAGGAAGTGTTCCACGCCACGGCGGCAGGCAGCGCCCAGTACGGCGTGGTCGGCATCGAGAACTCGACCGAAGGCGTGGTCACCCGCTCGCTGGACATGCTGCTGCACACGCCCTGCCACATCGTCGGCGAGGTCAGCCTGCTGGTGCGCCACAACCTGATGCGCAGCACCAACAGCCTGCAGGACATCGACGTGGTGGTGGCCCATCCGCAGGCGCTGGCGCAGTGCCAGGCGTGGCTGTCCAAACACCTGCCCGATGCGGAACGCCGCCCGGTGGAAAGCAACGCCGAAGGCGCCCGCCTGGCCGCGCTGAACCCCGGCTGGGCCGCGATTGCGGGCGAACGGGCCGCGCAGCAGTTCGGCCTGCACATCGTCAGCCACGCGATTCAAGATCAGGCGTACAACCGCACGCGCTTTGCCATCATCTGCCTGCCGCACACCCTGGCCACGCCCGAACCCTCGGGCAAGGACTACACCAGCCTCATCATCTCCGTGCCCAACCGCCCGGGGGCGGTGCATGACCTGCTGGTGCCGCTGAAAAAGCACGGCGTCTCGATGACGCGCTTCGAATCGCGCCCGGCCCGCACCGGGCAGTGGGAGTATTACTTCTACATCGACATCGAAGGCCACCCCGCCCAGCCCCACGTGGCCCAGGCGCTGGCCGAGTTGCAGCAGTTGAGCGCCTTCTACAAGCAGCTGGGCACCTATCCGGCAGCGGCGTAAGAAAGAAGGAAAAGGACACACGATGTTTGAACAACTGGGGCTGATCGGCTGCGGCCTGATGGGCGGATCGTTTGCGCTGGCGCTGAAAAAGGCGGGCCTCGTCAAGCGCGTGGTCGGCTACAGCAAATCGCCCACCACCACCGAACGCGCCCGGCAGATGGGCGTGATCGACGTGGAGGCGCCCTCGGCCCTGCTGGCCGTGGCCGGGGCCGACATCGTGCTGCTGGCCGTGCCGGTGGCCGCCACCGGGGCGACGTTGAAATCCATCAAGCACCTGATCACGCCGCAGATGCTGGTGATGGACGTCGGCTCCACCAAGGCCGACGTGGTGCAGGCCGCCCGCACCGCGCTGGGCCAGCAACTGGGCAGCTTCGTGCCCGCCCACCCGATTACCGGCAAGGAGCTGGCCGGGGTGGAACACGCCGACGCCAACCTCTACCGGGGCGCCAAAGTGGTGCTGACCCCCACCGAGCGCACCCTGACCGCCCAATTGCACAGCGCCCAGTTGCTCTGGCTGGCCCTGGGCTGCGAAGTGACCACCATGAGCCCGCAGGCGCACGATGCAGCCTTTGCCGCCGTCAGCCACCTGCCGCACCTGCTGGCCTTTGCCATGATGCACAGCATCACCGGCCAGCTGCACGGCGAGGATTACCTGCAACTGGCCGGGCCAGGGTTCAAGGACTTCACGCGCATTGCCGCGGCCGATGCCCAGATCTGGCGCGACATCCTGCACGCCAACCGCAGCGACGTACTCGACCAGCTCCAGCACTACCGCCAGGCGCTGCAAGCCTTTGAAAACGCCTTGCAAGCCAGCGATGCCAGCGCCCTGGAAACCATGATCGAGCATGCCAGCGCCGCCCGCGCCCAATGCTTTACCGCCCCGGCAGCCCTCGGCCTCCCCGCGTCTGCCGGGCTGCCCTCCCACGATTGACGGCATGTTTACCACCGAATTTCTCGACCTTCCTCATCTGGCCCGCGCTGGCGGCAGCGTACAGTTGCCCGGCTCCAAAAGCATTTCCAACCGCGTGCTGCTGCTGGCCGCCCTGAGCGCCGGCACCACCACCATCCACGACCTGCTCGATTCGGACGACACCCGCGTCATGCTGGACGCCCTGCATGCCCTGGGCTGCACCGTCACCCCACGCCAGGTCACGCCCGGCCAGCCGGTGCAAATCACCGGCATCGACGGCGCTTTGCCCAACAACGCCCGCGCCCAGCTCTTCCTGGGCAATGCCGGCACGGCCATGCGCCCGCTGACCGCCGCCCTGGCGATCCTGGGCGGCAGCTTCGAGATGACCGGTGTGCCGCGCATGTACGAGCGCCCCATCGGCGATCTGGTGGATGCGCTGCGCCAGTTGGGCTGCCAGATTGACTATCTGCGTGACGAGGGCTTTCCGCCGCTGCGCATCGGCCAGCCCGATTTCAACCGCCTGCCCGCTACCCCCATCCAGGTGCGCGGCGATGTCTCCAGCCAGTTCCTGACCTCGCTGCTCATGGCCCTGCCCCTGCTGGCCAGTACGAGTCCGCAGGCCATCACCATCGACGTGGTGGGCGAGCTGATCTCCAAGCCCTACATCCACATCACCCTGGAGTTGCTGGCGCGTTTCGGCATTCGCGTGGAAAACCACGGCTGGCAACGCTTCGTCATTCCGGCGGGCAGCCGCTACCAGTCGCCGGGCAGCATCCATGTGGAGGCGGATGCCTCTTCCGCCAGTTATTTCATAGCACTTGGCGCAATTGCCGCAACCGCCGAGGGCCAAAATGGCATAAAAATCGAAGGTGTCGGCCTGGACTCCATCCAGGGCGACATCCGCTTTGTCGAAGCCGCCCGCGCTATGGGGGCCGAGATCACCGGCGGCCCCAACTGGCTGCACGTAGCACGGGGCCGCTGGCCGCTACAGGCCATCGACCTGGACTGCAACCACATCCCGGATGCCGCCATGACCCTGGCCGCCATGGCGCTGTACGCCGACGGCACCACCACGCTGCGCAACATCGCCAGCTGGCGCGTCAAGGAAACCGACCGCATCGCCGCCATCACTGCCGAAGCCCGCAAGCTGGGCGCCCTGGTGGAAGAAGGGGCGGACTTCATCCGCATCACCCCGCCTGCCGCCCCCGAAGACTGGCGTGCCGCCAGCATCCACACCTACGACGACCACCGGATCGCCATGTGCTTTTCGCTGGCTGCGTTCAACCCGGCAGGGTTGCCGGTGCGCATCCAGGATCCGAAATGCGTCGCCAAGACCTTCCCGGACTATTTCGAGGCCTTGTTCGCCCTGGTGCAGCCCAGCGCCCCCGCACCGGTGATCTGCATCGACGGCCCCACGGCGTCGGGCAAGGGCACCGTGGCGACTTTGGTGGCGCAGCGCCTGGGCTTTGCCCTGCTCGATTCCGGGGCGCTGTACCGCATCGCCGGTCTGGCCGCCAGCCGCGCCGGCATTGCCCTGCAAGCCGATCAGGCTGATCAAATCGCCGCCCTGATCGCCACGCTGGAC
>JAHRXD010000012.1 GCA_019104825.1 Comamonas sp. | reverse complement strand
ACAACATCTTGGAGCTTTACTCAGACAAGGATGTCTCCTTTATTGAATTCGAAGACGGAGCTGGAGCGCGCCACCGCTTCGATGGCGAAACCCTGCTGCACACGCAGCGTGGGCCGCTACACGCTTGTAACTTGCAGGTAGGCGATACCTTTGGCGAAACAGAGGTTACCCGCATCACCCAGCGATCATCGCCCGAAGTGGCTACCTGTAATTTGGCGGGCATTGTTGTATCCAATATCGAATCGGATGCGCAATACGAAGAAGTGGCGTACTACGCACTATTGATGATCGATAAGTGCATCCATCTTGCCCACTACGAACTGCCGCACGTTGGCTTTACCTCACGCCAACGCCTCAATGCGGGCGTGGGGATCTTGGGGCTTGCGCACTTGATGGCACGCAAACACCAAAGCTATACCTCCATTTCTGGCAAGCAATTTATCCATCAAACGGCAGAGCGCCATTACTACTACTTGCTCAAGGCCAGCCTGCGCCTGGGTAAAGAGCTCGGTAACGCGCCGTGGATGCACAAAACCCGCTGGCCGCAGGGCTGGTTGCCTATGGATACGGCCAACCCCAACGTGGACAAAGTGGCCGACTTCAAACCGCAATTCGACTGGGAGGCGCTGCGCCGCGCCATCGTCGCCAACGGCGGCATCCGCAACTCGGTGCTGGTGGCGCACATGCCCACGGAAACTTCGGCCAACGCCTCGGGCACCACCAACGGCCTGTACCCGGTGCGCGAGCTGACCATGATCAAGACCGACAACCAGCGCGTGAACTACTGGGCCGCGCCCGATAGCGACACCCTGGCCGACCGCTACGAATCGGCCTGGGACGTGCCTACGCAGGACATGACCGAGATGTACGCCATCGTGCAGAAGTGGACCGACCAGGGCATCTCCGCCGACTTCTACCGCCGGGTGATCGGCGATGCGTCGATTGCCTCGTCCGAGCTGATTTCGGACTACCTCTACCGCGTCAAGCTGGGCTTGAAGTCCAAGTACTACATGAACCAGAAAACGTCCAACGGGATGCGCCAGGTTGCCGACGTGCCCGCCGTGGCGGCGGCTGTGGCAGATACGGCTGCCGATGCCCAGGACGCCGATTGCGAAGCCTGCACCCTGTGAGCCGAAGGAGAGCCACCACCATGACCGATACCGCGACCGATACCGTTTTCAACTACGACAAGACCGACTACGAAAAGCCCCTGCTGCTGCTGGGCCAGCGCCCGGGCCTGTTCGATACCGTCAACCGTCACTATCCTGAAATCTGGAAGCTGTACAAGGCGCAGAAGTCCCTGGACTGGGACGAGAACGAGTTCGACTACTCCAGTTGCAACGCCGACTTCAAGAGCTGCTCGCGTGCCACCTACGACATGATGATCAAGACCCTGGCCTGGCAATGGGAGGCCGATTCGGTCGCCTCCCGCGCCATCGCGCCGGTGCTGGCGCCCTTCATCACGTCCAGCGAGCTGTGGGCCGCGTGGCAGCGCATTTCGGACAACGAAGTGGTGCATGCCGCCACCTATTCCGAGATCGTGCGCAACTCGTTCGACGATCCCAGCGTCATCCTCGACGAAATCCTGCGCGTGCAGGAAGCGCACGACCGCCTGGGCGAAGTGGCCCGCGCCTTTGCCGAAGGCTACGAGGCCTCGCACAAATACGCCATCGGCCAGTTGCCCAACGACCAGGCCACCTACAACGCCGTGTTCATGACCATCGTGGCGCTGCTGTGCATGGAGCGCATCCAGTTCATGGCCAGCTTTGCCGTCACCTTCGCCATCTGCGACACCGGCCTGTTCCAGCCCATCGGCAAGGCCATCCAGAAAATCGCCCAGGACGAGCTGGAAATCCACGTCGAACTCGACCGTGCGGTGCTGCTCAACGAGCTGAAAACCGAGCGCGGCCAGACCGCCTTTGCCCAATGCCGCGCAAGCATCGAGAAGATGATCGAGGAAGTGGTCGACAGCGAACTGCGCTGGATCGACTACCTGTTTTCCGAAGGCCGCGAGTTGGTCGGCATGAACGCCGACCGCCTCTCGGCCTGGACGCTGTACTGTGCCAAGGACGTGTACCAGCTCTTTGGACTGACCACCGACAAATACCAATTGCCCGCGCACAACCCGCTGAAATTCATGGAGAAGTGGCTGAACATCTCCAAGACCCAGGCGTCCCCGCAGGAGCAGGACATTGCCGCGTACAAAGTCGGCGTCATGCGTCGCACCGACGAGAACCAGGTGTTCGACGTCGATTTCTAACCCCCCTCCATTTCCCTTTGTTTTTTCCGTCCGTTGTTATCAGGAGTTTTTATGGAAGTCATCATTTACGGCAAAGCCGGCTGCACCAATTGCGACAAGACCCGCATGCTGTGCCAGATCCAGTCGCTGCCGTTTCAGTACCTGACCGTGGGCGAGGACATCAGCGCCGAAGCCCTGCAGGAACAGGTCGGCCAGCCGGTGCGCAGCCTGCCGCAGATTTTCCTGCGCAACGACGAAGGCACGACCTACGTCGGCGGCTACGACGATCTGCGCACCCACTTGCGCCAGTTGTCCCTGGCTGCCGCTTGAAAATAAAAAGAGAGCTTTTGCCGCTGATGTGGCAACACTTTCAGCATGAAAATAGCTGTAATCGCTTGTACTACAAGCGGTAGCAGCTATTTTTTTATCCCAACAACGCCTGGGCAAACTCCCGCGCATTGAAGGTTTGCAGGTCTTGCACCTGCTCGCCCACGCCGATGAAGTAGACGGGAATCGGTTTTTCCTGCGCAATTGCCGCCAGCACGCCGCCCTTGGCCGTGCCGTCCAGCTTGGTGACGATCAGTCCGGTCAGGCCCAGCGCCGCATCGAACGCCTTGACCTGGTGCAGCGCGTTCTGCCCGGTGTTGCCGTCGATGACCAGCAACACCTCGTGCGGGGCGCTGGCGTCGGCCTTGGTGACCACGCGCTTGATCTTTTTCAGCTCTTCCATCAGGTGCAACTGCGTGGGCAAGCGCCCGGCGGTATCGACCAGCACCACGTCCTTGCCCCGGGCCTTGCCGGCGGTGACGGCATCGAAGCTGACGGCCGCCGGGTCGCCGCCTTCCTGGCTGACGATTTCCACCGTGTTGCGCGTGGCCCACACGCCCAATTGCTCGCGGGCGGCGGCGCGGAAGGTGTCGGCGGCGGCCAGCAGCACCTGCTGGTCGTGGTCGGCCAGGAATTTGGTCAGCTTGCCGATCGAGGTGGTCTTGCCCGCGCCATTGACCCCCGCCACCATGATGACGGTGGGCTGGTGGGCGCCGATGACGATGGATTTTTCCAGCGGCTGGAGCATGTCGGCCAGCGCATCGGCCAGCAGCCCCTTGACGGCAGCGGGGTCGGTGGCCTTGGCGTCCTTGACGCGGCGCTTCAAGTCCTGGAGCAAGGCCTCGGTCGCCTTGACGCCGGTGTCGGCCATGAGCAGGGCGTCTTCCAGTTCTTCGTACAGGGCATCGTCGATCCGGGTGCCGGTGAAGACGGTGGTGATGCTGCTGCCGGTCTTGCGCAAACCGGCCTTGAGGCGGGCCATCCAGCCCTGGCGCTCGGCGGCCTGGGGCTTGGCCTGCGGCTCGGGGCTGGCGGGGGGTGGCGGCAGGTCGGGCGCGGTAGCCGCAGGAACAGGCACGGCGGGTGCAGCAGGTGCAGTTTCCACGGATTCCAC
>JAHRXD010000139.1 GCA_019104825.1 Comamonas sp. | reverse complement strand
GCCATCCTCGCCCAGGCGGCGTTTCTTGTCGGCTTCGTATTCCTGGTAGTTGCCGTCGAAGAAGACCCATTGCGAATCGCCTTCCGCCGCCAGGATGTGCGTGGCGATGCGGTCGAGGAACCAGCGGTCGTGGCTGATGACCAGCACCGTGCCCGCGTATTCCAGCAGGGCGTCTTCCAGGGCACGCAGGGTTTCCACGTCCAGGTCGTTGGAGGGTTCGTCCAGCAGCAGCACGTTGCCGCCCTGGATCAGCGTCTTGGCCAGGTGCAGGCGGCCACGCTCCCCGCCCGACAGGTTGCCGACCTTCTTCTGCTGGTCCTGGCCGCTGAAGTTGAAGCGCCCGCAGTAGGCGCGGCTGGCCATCTGGAATTTGCCGATGTTCAGGATGTCCAGGCCGCCGGAGACGTCTTCCCACACGGTCTTGTCGTCCGACAGGCTGTCACGCGACTGATCGACGTAGGCCAGTTGCACGGTCTGGCCGATGTCTACAGTGCCGCTGTCCGGCTGTTCCTTGCCTGCGATCAGCTTGAACAGCGTGGATTTACCCGCTCCGTTGGGGCCGATGATGCCGACGATGGCCCCGGCCGGGATGTTCATGCTCAGGTTGTCGATCAGCAGACGGTCGCCAAAGGCTTTGGAGACGTTGTTGAACTCGATCACCTTGCTGCCCAGACGCTCGGCCACGGGGATGAAGATTTCCTGCGTTTCGTTGCGCTTCTGGTATTCGTAATCGCTCAGTTCCTCGAAGCGGGCAATGCGTGCCTTGGATTTGGTCTGGCGGCCCTTGGCGTTCTGGCGCACCCATTCCAGTTCTTTCTTCAGGGCCTTGGCGCGGGCTTCCTCGCCTTTTTGCTCGGCCTCCAGGCGGTTTTGCTTTTGCAGCAGCCAGTCGGAGTAGTTGCCTTTGTAGGGAATGCCGTGGCCGCGGTCCAGCTCCAGAATCCACTCGGCGGCGTTGTCCAGAAAGTAGCGGTCGTGGGTGATGGCGACGACGGTGCCGCTGAAACGGTGCAGGAACTGCTCCAGCCAATCGACCGATTCGGCGTCCAGGTGGTTGGTGGGTTCGTCCAACAGCAGCATGTCGGGCTTGGACAGCAGCAGCTTGCACAGCGCCACGCGGCGCTTTTCCCCGCCGGAGAGCTTGCCCACCATCGCATCCCAGGGCGGCAGGCGCAGCGCGTCGGCGGCGATTTCCAGCTGGTGTTCGCTGTCGGTGCCGGCAGCGGCAATGATGGCTTCCAGCTCGCCCTGCTCGGCAGCCAGGGCGTCGAAGTCGGCATCTTCCTCGGCGTAGGCGGCGTAGACCTCTTCCAGGCGGGCCTTGGCGTTGTTCACTTCGGCCATGGCTTCTTCCACGGCCTGGCGCACGGTGTGCTCGGGATTGAGCTGCGGCTCCTGCGGCAGGTAGCCGATGGACAGGCCGGCCATCGGGATGGCTTCGCCCTCGAACTCCTTGTCCACCCCGGCCATGATTTTCAGCAGCGAAGATTTGCCCGAACCGTTCAGGCCCAGCACGCCGATCTTGGCGCCCGGAAAGAACGACAGAGAGATGTCTTTCAAGATCTGCCGCTTGGGCGGCACGGTCTTGGTCAGGTGGTTCATCGAGAAAACGTATTGAGCCATGGGTCTTTCAAGGAAGAAATTTTTGCAATTGTTTCGCCGTCTTTGTACAGCGGCCAACCCGTGATTATCAACGCATGCGACAATGCACGGCGCACAGGGCTCCAGTTTGCCCTTGGCATCAGCATTTTTGCTGGGGAGCAGCCCACAGCCTACCCACGCTGCCAAGCCATTCCCAAATTTTTGAAAATCCCTTCTGCCTAGAGACTGGCCCGGCTACCCGCAAGGGGTGGCCCTGCAAGGCAGACTCCGTGTGAAAACCCAGCGCCCAGGAAGGGCGCATTGCTACAACAATGACATTTGAAGAACTGAACTTGGCTCCGGCCATTGTCCAAGCCGTGCATGAGCAAGGCTATACCGCACCCACCCCCATTCAGGCCCAGGCCATTCCCGCCGTACTGGCCGGTCATGACCTGCTGGCCGGTGCCCAGACCGGCACGGGCAAGACCGCCGCGTTTGCGTTGCCCATCCTGCACCGCCTGACGCAAGGCGGCACGCAGAAGCCCGCTGGCGGCATCCGCGCCCTGATCCTCAGCCCCACGCGCGAGCTGGCCGCCCAGATCGAGGAGAACCTGCGTGCCTACGCCAAGCACCTGCCGGTGAAATCCACCGTCATCTTCGGCGGCGTGGGCATGAAGCCGCAGATCGACCGCATCAACCGGGGCATCGACGTGCTGGTCGCCACCCCGGGCCGCCTGCTGGACTTGCAGCAGCAAGGCTTCATGGATTTGTCCAGCGTGGAAGTGCTGGTGCTGGACGAGGCCGACCGGATGCTGGACATGGGCTTCATCCACGACGTGAAGAAAATCCTGGCCCTGGTGCCCAAGGACAAGCAAAGCCTGCTGTTTTCCGCCACCTTCAGCGACGACATCCGCGAACTGGCCAATGGCCTGCTGAAAAACCCGCAAAGCATCCAGGTCACCCCGCGCAACACCACGGTGCAGCGCATCACCC
This sequence comes from Comamonas sp., assembly GCA_019104825.1. GTDB lineage: Bacteria > Pseudomonadota > Gammaproteobacteria > Burkholderiales > Burkholderiaceae_C > Comamonas > Comamonas nitrativorans. The sequence continues at coordinate 4,355 of JAHRXD010000139.1, read as the reverse complement.
AGGTGATTCATCCGGTGGGCCGCGGCAAGAAAAAAGAGGCACTGCTGCACATCATCCAGGAACACAACTGGAGCCAGGTGCTGGTCTTTACCCGCACCAAGTTCGGCGCCAACCACGTGGCCGAGTACCTCACCAAGCACGGCGTCACCGCCATGGCGCTGCACGGCAACAAGAGCCAGAGCGCCCGCACCCAGGCGCTGGCCGGATTCAAGACCGGCGAGCTGCGTGCCCTGGTCGCCACCGACATCGCTGCCCGCGGCATCGACATCGACGAGCTGCCGCACGTCGTGAACTACGAGATCCCCAACGTGCCGGAAGACTACGTCCACCGTATCGGCCGCACGGGCCGCGCCGGGCGCGAAGGCCATGCCGTGAGCCTGGTGTGCCTGGATGAAGAAGGCTTCATGATGGAAATCGAGCGCTTCACCAAGCAGGAAATCCCCGTGCAGGTACTGCCGGATTTCGGCCCTGCCGAGGGAGAGAAGGCCGAACCCATCGCCATGGGTCGCCAGACCATCTGGGGCGGCGCCGGCAAACCGCCCAACCGCGAAGTCATGCAGGCAGCGGCCAAGGCAGCCCGCCAGGAAATGATGGAGCGCATCCGCAGCAACAAGACCGCCCAGGGCAACCGAGGGGGCGGACGCGGCGGGCGCAAGCCCGTGGCCGAGGCGGCTGCCCAGGCCAGCGGGCAGGACGGCAACGCACCGGCAGACGGCAGCACCCCGTTGGGAGAAGCTGCACCGCGCCGGGGCGGCCAGGGCTACAACCGTTCGCGCCAGCGCCCGGGGCGCAATACCCCCCCGCGCCAGGCCGAAGGACGCGAGCCTCGGGACGCCCGCCCCCCCCGCAGCGAACCGCGCGACCACGAAGGCGGCAGCCGCTTTGAATTTCAGCCCCCGACCGATGCCCACCTGGGCACCCAGCTGGGCCGCCCCCGCAAACCGGCCCGTGCCGGCAATGGCGGCCAGCCCGACCCGACCCGCACCAGCATCGACCTGATGGTCGATCGCCCCCGCCGAGGCGGTGGTGGCAGCGGTGGCGGATTCAGCGGCAACCGCCGCCGCAGCGGCGGTGGCGGCAATTTCGGGCGCTGACCCTTGCTCTCCCGGCCCCAAGCGCTCCGGCCTTGGGGCCTTTGTTCTTCCAGGCCCACCGGCCACCGGGGCTTCGGCCCTGACCCTATTGCGGTAGACCACATATGACCAATCCTCTTGCTCTTGTCGTCCCCCTCAACCCCTCCCCCGCCAAAACGCCGCAGCGCCTGCTGCTGGCCGCCTGCGTGCTGGCCCTGAGCGCCTGCGGCACCAGCGTGCCCCTGCCGCAATGGCCGGCCAGCCAGCCCGCCACGGCACCCGCCCCGCAAACCGGCGCCCCGGCTCCGGTCAGCACTGCCACCGATACCACGGCCAGTACTGCCCCCATCAGCCAATCCCGGGTGCAGGCCCTGCCCTACAGCGATGCCGTGGCCGCGCTGTTCCCGGAACCCGCCCAGCGCTACCACACCCCGGGGCTGGCCAGCGGGCGCAGCGCCTTCACCAGCAATGCCGAGCTGGCCGCGCAATTGCAGCAGTTGCCCCCGGCCAGCAGCGATGGGCTGCAAATTGCGGTTCTGTCTGCCGGCAGCTCCCAGAACGGCCGCCCGATCAGCGCCGTCCTGGCGGCACAAAGCACGGATCTGACTCCGGCCAGCCTGGATGCCGCCGGGCGCCCGACAGTCATGATCGTCGCCGGCCAGCAAGGCAACGCGCCGGCCTCGACGGAAGCCGTCCTGGCCCTGCTGCAAGAGTTGCAGGCAGACGGCCTGCTGCGCCCCATGCTGGCGCACATCAACCTGCTGCTGGTGCCCCGCGCCAACCCCGACGGCTTTGAAACCGGGCAGCCCACCACCGCCAGCGGTGCCGACCTGCGCCACGACCATCTGCGTCTGGCCACCCCGGAGGCCCGCGTCCTGGCCCGGCTGGTCGGCATGTACCGCCCGGCCGTGGTCGTGGACGCAGGCGAATTTGCCGCGCTGGAGCCTGTCCAGACCCGCTTTGGCGCAGTGCGGGCCAACGACATGGGCCTGCAATACGCCATGCCCGCCAACACGCACGAATTCATCGCCAAGGCCGCCCGGGAATGGTTTTACCAGCCCATGGCCAGCCGTCTGACCGATGCCGGACTGCGCGTCGACTGGCTCTCCGAACCCACCGGCAACGACGCTGCGGCAGGCTTTGCCATGGACACCATCGCCCCGACCACCCTGGCCAACGTCGCCGCGCTGAAAAACGCCATCGGCCTGACCGTCCAAAGCCGGGGCAACGACCTGGGCCTGCTGCACGCCCAGCGCCGGGTGCATGGCCTGGTGCAGGCCCTGCTGGCCGTGCTGGACAACGCCAGCGCCCGGGCTGCCGATCTGGCCAAGGTGCAAACCTTCGCAGCCCGCGACATCGCGGCCAAAGCCTGCCAGGGCAGCCTGCTGGTGCAGGCCCAGATGCAGCAGGAGACGCGCAACCTGGCCCTGGTCGATCTGGCCAGCGCACAAATCGCCCCCCAGTCCGTCGCCTGGCAATCCGCCCTGGGCCTGACGGCCACGGCGCAGCGCAGCCGCCCCTGCGGCTACTGGCTCTCGCCCGAGGCCCGCAACACGGCGGCACAGCTCGACCAACTGGGCCTGCAGGTGCAGCGCGTGGCCGAGCTGACCCCCCTGGTGGCCGATGGCTACCTCAGCCACGGCAACAGCGCCATCACCACCCAACGCGCCCTGGCCGATGCGCCCCCGGGCAGCTACTACGTCAGCATGAACCAGGGCCAGGCCAACCTGGCCGCCGCCCTGCTCGAACCCGATACGCCCTACGGCAGCTATGCCCAGGGCGTGCTGCTCGACCTGGGCCATCTGGTGCGCGTCGTCACCCCGGCGCCGCTGGTCTTCGAGGACGAATGAGCCGCCGCCCGAAACCCACGCAAGGGCCACCCCCCCGGCCAGCCGGGGTATGATCGCGCCCCTGTCCGCCTGTAGCTCAACTGGATAGAGCAATTGCCTTCTAAGCGGTCAAGGGATGGGTCTTAATTTCTTGTAAGCCTTTGATTTAAAAAGAATTTAAACATTAAAAGTCATAGCAAAATTCGCTTGAATTCCGTCAAATTCTCCCAAATTCCGTTGAATTTTTCCCAAAAAGTTTCCCGCGACTTTGACAGGTAACTCAACGGAAGAAGCAAAACAGACGAGTTCAGGCACAGGGATAAGCTATACTTTTTGACTATGCCTCGTTAGCTCAGCTGGATAGAGCAGCGGTCTTCTACACCGTAGGTCAGTGGTTCGAATCCACTACGGGGCACCACAAACAAAAAAGCACCTTCTCAGGTGCTTTTTTTTATGCGCTCTTAGCTGCTAACTCAATCCATTCCTGAAAATTTGTTCTTGCAGGCATATCCCAATCATTTTCACCTACAACTCGCAAGGCTCTCAGCGCCAAGTTTTCTTTGCTAGCTACTACTTCAATGAGTTCGGGGAGTGCATGCCAAAGCTCAACAACCTGTTCAAAGCTCGGCTCCCGGCCTCGGTGTGCCAATGCATTTCTACACTTCCGGCCTAGGCAAAGCGCCTGATAGCATTTTTTCGTAATGATTTTTGATAGCCTGAGCATACGGTGCTTAGCAAAAATCAAATCTTTTTCAATTGCATCGCTCGCATACTGATGACAACGATGAACCCGAGCAGAAAAAGAATTTCTATTTTCTAAATATTTTTTCTTCCATAAAATCTCAGTCAATTGCTCTACAACTATCCAAAGATTATTTATTGCATCAATCTTGTTTCTATTAAATAGAGCAGTGTAACCATTCAAGAGGAAAAATGACGTAGTTTTCGGAAAGAAGGCGAGTGTATCCTTCCCTTCTACAAAAGCTTCTCTCAATACCCCAAACACTAGAGTTCTAGGATGCATTAATGGGTTTAAACGCTCAGAGATTGAAGCCTCGTTATGCCTTAACCGTGTATGAAGCGATGACTGATAAGCAAACAAGCTGTTTTCATGCAGGCTTCCAACTAAAATTTCGTGAGGATGGAACGCCTCTACATGCACGCCACCCAGAAGCAGGGCACATAAAATTTCATTCAGCTTTTTGAGTCCATCCAATTTCGTTGGATAACTTTCACACTGGGGGATAGCAATCATCCCGTCATAACTTATCAATGCATCAATATTTTCACTGTTTCCCAGTGAAAAACTTCCTATGAATCGACCCGGGTTCCCTAGACACTTTTGAGCCGTTGGGAATGGCGTCTCTCGAACTCCACCGGCGAAGTACCGCCGGCGCTGCCGTGACGCCGCTTGGGGTTATAGAACATCTCGATGTAGTTGAATACATCGGCT
>JAHRXD010000195.1 GCA_019104825.1 Comamonas sp. | reverse complement strand
TGCAAGCAGGCACGCCCGAGCAGCCTTACTACACCAACAGCTCGCAACTGCCCGTGGGCTTTACCGACGACCCGTTCGATGCCCTGGAGCGCCAGGAAGCGCTGCAAACCAAATACACCGGCGGCACGGTGCTGCACCTGTATATGGGCGAACGCCTGTCCAGCGGCACCGCCTGCCGCGAGCTGGTCAAGCGCTCGCTCACGCGCTTTCGGCTGCCGTACATCACCGTCACGCCCACTTTCTCGATTTGCCCCCAGCACGGTTACCTGGCTGGGGAACACCCGTTCTGCCCCAAGTGCGATGAAGAGCGCCTGGCAGAAAAACGCCGCCGCCAGCAGTTGCAGGCAGCGTGATGAAAACCATAGCTTCTACCGCTGGTAAACAGGAATTTTCAGATATTTTTATCTTTAAAAACCAATGAATACCATCGAAACAAGCTATCCCTTTATTTAATTGAAAGCAACCACCATGAATGCACTCTCCACCCCCGAAACCGCCGCCCTGACCGCTGCCGTGCAGTTGACCGATGCCGAACGCCAGCCTTGCGAAGTCTGGACGCGCGTCATGGGCTACCACCGCCCGGTGGCCAGCTTCAACATCGGCAAGCAGGGCGAGCATCACGAGCGCCAGTTCTTCCGCGAACAGCGCTAACCCCATGGCCCGCCATATTGCATTGGGGGCCGTCCCACTGCGCGTCAGCGGCCTGACGCGCATGACCAGCATCGACTTTCCCGGTAAGCTCGCTGCCGTGGTGTTCTGCCAGGGCTGTCCCTGGCGCTGCGGCTATTGCCACAACCCCGATCTGCTCGACGCCACCGCGCCTGCGGCCATGCAGTGGGGCGAGGTGCTGGCTTTCCTGCGCCAGCGCCAGGGGCTGCTCGATGCGGTGGTTTTCTCCGGCGGCGAGCCGCTGCTGCAACCCGGCCTGCTGGCCGCGTTGCAGGAGGTGCGCTCGCTCGGTTTTGCCACCGGCCTGCACACCGGCGGCATGTACCCCGAACGCCTGTCTGCCGCCTTGCCGTACCTCGACTGGGTGGGGTTGGACATCAAGGCGCAGGAAGCTGACTACGCCCGCATCACCGCCACCCCCGGCAGCGGCGCCAAAGCCTTTGCCGGCCTGCAATGCCTGCTCTCCAGCGGCGTGGCTTTCGAATGCCGTACCACCTGGCACCCCGGCCTGTTTCCCTTTGCCGACTTGCTGGCCCTGGGCCAACACCTGCAAGCCCTGGGCGTGCGCCATTGGGCGGTGCAGCAGTGCCGTACCCCCGATGCTGCACCGTGGCGCTGGACGGCAGAGTTGCAGGCGGCGCTGGCGCAAGGCTGGCACGGCTTTACATTGCGAAATTCATAAAATTGATGCAAATCAATCTTATTAACCATTGGCAACAATAAAATAGATGGATCTATTTTTCATCTTTTGCCATGTCCACCTTTGCCCGCTTTCACTTCGTCCTGCGCCCCCTTGCCTGGGCCGCTGCCGTAACCTGTATCGCCGCGCCTGGCTGGGTGGGCGCCCAAACGACGGCAGTGCTGCCCGACGTGACGGTGCGTGCCGGCCAGGAAGGCAGCCTGCCCCTGGCCCCGTCGGTCGAGCGCGAGCGCAAGCGCCTGGAAAAGCTGCCCGGCGGCACCAATCTGGCCCAGCCCCAGCAGGAAGGGCGCCTGGCCACCCTGCGCGATGCGCTGGACTACCAGCCCGGCATCGTGCTGCAGGATTTTTTTGGCGCCACCGACCAGCCGCGTCTGTCGATTCGCGGCTCGGGCATCCAGAGCAACCCGGTCAATCGCGGCGTGGTGCTGTTGCAGGATGGCCTGCCGCTGAACGAGGCCGATGGCTCCTTCGTCATCGGCACGCTGGAGCCGCGCAACGCCGCCCTGGTCAGTGCCCGCCGGGGCGCGAACACCCTCACGCCCAGCGCGACCACCCTGGGCGGGGAGCTGGACTTCCAGTCGCTTACCGGTGCCGATCAAAAAGGCATGGTGCGTGCCGAAATCGGCAGTTTTGGCCGCAAAGCCCTGCAAGGGGCATTCGGCCTGGTCGGCCAGCAATGGGATGGCCGCGTGAGCGTGAGCAGCGACCGCTTCGACGGCTACCGCCGTCACAGCGCGTCCCGGCGCGATGCGCTGCACGCCAACGTGGGCTTCCAAAGCGGCGGGGTGGAAAACCGCACCTATCTGTCCTACACCGATCTCGAATTTGAAATCCCCAACGTCGTGCCCAAAGACCGCGTGCATAGCGACCCCAGGGGCGTGATGGGCGATGGCAACACCCCGCAAGACGCCATGCTCAACATCTACAAGCGCGACCCCCGGCGCGAAACCCAGCAGCTGCGCCTGGCCAACCGCACGCGCTGGGGCAGCGACAGCCTGCGCCAGGAAGTGGGCGTGTACTGGCAGGATACGGACGACTGGTTCAAGGACCCGTTGATCAGCACCCGTACCGACAGCAACACCTTCGGGGCGCAGTGGCGTGCCGATGGACAGGTGGGCGCAGGCCTGCAATGGCATACCGCGCTGGCGTGGTCGCGCAGCGATATGGACAGGACGCTCCATGCCGTCAAGGGTGCCGATGGCAGCGACTTGCAGCGCTTTGGCGACTACGACCTGAAGGCGGAAAACCTGCAAGGCCAGGTGGGTGCCCACTGGCAGTTCGCCCCGGCCTGGAGCCTGGTCGGCCAACTGGGCTGGAGCCAGCAAAAGCGCGATGCTGCCAGCCGCCAGACCGGCCAGCGCCTCGATCAGCAATGGACGTTTGCCACCCCCAAACTGGGGCTGAACTGGCAGGTCACCCCCAGCACCCGGCTGTGGGCCAACGTCAGCCGCAGCCAGGAAGCGCCCACTTTCTGGGAAATCGTGGCGGGCGCAGTGCCCAACCCCGGCAACCCGACCACTGCCAACAGCAGCCTGACCAAGCTGAAACTGCAACGCGCCACCACCTGGGAGCTGGGCGGCCAGGGCCAGTGGGGCCAAGGCAATCACGCTACGCATTGGCAACTGGCGCTGTACCGCAGCCAGATCGCCGATGAGCTGATGAGCGTGACCGATGCCAACGGTCAAACCTCCACGACCACCAACTACGCAGGCGGCACCCGCCACCAGGGTATCGAGGCCGGGCTGAACGGCAGCTTCGCCCTGGGCCAGGGTGCCTTGGACTGGCGCGGTTCGTGGACGTATAACGACTTCCGTTTCAAGGACGGCATCTACGCCGGCAACCGCATCGCCGGCGTGCCGCGCCACTTGATCAATGCCGAAGTGCTGTGGCGCATCGCCACCCCCAGCGGCACCTGGCGTCTGGGCCCGAACCTGCGCTGGATGCCCAAGGATGCGCCCATTGACCACGCCAACACCGCAGGCAGCACGCAGGACAGCTATGCCCTGCTGGGCTTTAAACTCCAATGGAGCCAGGGTCCGTGGCAGGCCTACCTGATGGCGGAAAACCTGACCGACCGCCGTTACGCCAGTACCTTTGCCATCCGCAACAAGGCCCTGGCTAACGCCCCCGGCTATCTGCCCGGGTTGGGCCGCAGCGTTTCGGTGGGCCTGAACTACCAGTTCTAAAAAAAGGATGTGTATGCCGCAGATGGATATGTTGAACCGCCGCCAGTGGCTGCAAGCCGGGGCGGCAGCGCTGGCCCCCGTGGCGGTGCCCGGCGTCTGGGCTGCCGGCCCGCTGCTGCCGCAACTGACGCTTTCTGGCCCGCCGGCCATCGTCTCGGCCCCGCTCATTCACATGGCGCAAAGCAACGCCCTGGCGGGCGTGGCGGCCAAGACGGTGTTCACCCCCTGGCGCGATCCCGACCAGTTGCGCGTGATGGCCATCGGCAAGAAGGCCGACATCCTGGCCATGCCCAGCAACGTGGCGGCCAACCTCTACAACCGGGGCGCGGGGGTGCAGCTGCTCAACATCTCCACCTGGGGGGCGCTGTGGATCGTCACCCGCGATGGCGAGCGCAAGACCCTGGCCGACTTCAAGGGCGAGGAAATCGCCGTGCCTTACCGGGGCGACATGCCGGACATCATGCTGCAACTGCTCACGGCCAAGCAGGGCATCAACGCCCAGCGCGACATGCAGTTGCGCTACGTGCCTTCGCCCATGGAGGCCATGCAGCTGCTGATCACCCGGCGCGTGCGCCATGCCCTGCTGGTGGAGCCGGGCGTCTCGATGGCGCTGCACAAAACCCACTCCTTCCCGGTGAGCGTGGTGGCGCCGGAATTGCACCGGGGGGCCGATCTGCAACAGGAATGGGGGCGGCTGTTCCAGCGTCCGCCGCGCATTCCGCAGGCCGGGATTGCGGCGGTGGGCGCGGTGCGCCAGCACCCCGAGGTGCTGGCCGCCGTGCAGCAGGCGTATGCCGCCTCGGTCGCCTGGTGCCGGGCCAACCCGCTGGAATGCGGCAAGCTGGTGGCGCAGTACGTCGATCTGCTGACCCCCGAGGCCGTGGCCGATGCCTTGCCGCATAGCCAGTTGGAGGCGGTGCCGGTGGCTGCGGCGCGGGCGGATATCGATTTCTTCTACCAACAACTGTTTGCGCAAAACCCCAGCCTGCTGGGCGGCAAGCTGCCGGATGCCAGACTGTTCGGGGGCGTTTAGTGGCTTTGTTGTGGCGCTTGCTGCGCGGTATGCCCGCGTATCTGTGGAGTGGCTGGGGCGCAGGCGCCAGCCTTTTGCTTTTTATTGCCCTGTGGGAACTGGGCGCGGCGTATTACGGCGAACTCATCCTGCCGGACCCGCGCACCACCTTCGCCACCCTGGGGCAGTTGCTGCAATCGGGTGCGGCGTGGCCGCAGTTGTGGATCACGGCCCGCCGCGCCCTGACCGGGCTGCTGTTGGCCGTGGCCGTGGGCAGCGGCCTGGGGATGCTGGCCGGCCTGTCGATGACCGCCGCCATGATGGCCCGCCCCTGGGTCACGCTGCTGCTGGGAATGCCGCCCATTGCCTGGCTGGTGCTGGCCATGCTGTGGTTCGGCGCGGGCGACGGCACGCCGGTGTTCACCGTGTTCGTCGCCTGCCTGCCGGTGGTTTTCATCGGCGCCCTGCAAGGCACGCGTACCCTCGACCTGCATTTGAAGGACATGGCCCGCGCCTACCAGCTGCCCTGGCGCATGCGCCTGCTGGATGTCTACCTGCCCCATGTGGCGGCCTATTTGTTCCCGGCGTGGATCACGGCCCTGGGTTCGTCGTGGAAGGTGGCGGTCATGGCCGAACTGCTGGCCACCAGCGACGGCGTGGGTGCGGAGCTGGCCGTTTCGCGCTCGCACCTGGACATGGGCGCCTCGCTGGCCTGGATTTGTGCCGTGGTCGGTATTTTGTTGATTCTGGAGTACGGCGTGCTGGAACCCATCAAGCGCGAGCTGGAACGCTGGCGGGAGGCCGGGGCATGACGGGGAACACGCCTGCGCAATTGCGCGTCCGCGCCCTGCGCCATGCCTATGGCCCGACGGTGATTCTGGAAAACGTCGCACTGCGCGTACTGGCAGGCCGCACCGTGGCGCTGGTCGGCCCGTCCGGCTGCGGCAAGACCACGCTGCTGCACCTGTGCGCCGGGCTGCTGGAGGTGCAGGAAGGGCGCATCACCCAGCCCTTTGCGCCCACGGCGGTCATGTTCCAGCAGCCGCGCCTGCTGCCCTGGATGGCGGTGCTGGACAACATCGCCCTGGCCCTGAAAGCCCGGGGCATGGACAAGCGCCAGCGTCACGCCCAGGCGCGGCAGATGGCCCTGGCGCTGGGCCTGCCCGAACTGTCGCTGGCGCAATACCCGGCCGAGCTTTCAGGCGGAATGCAAAGCCGCGTGGCCCTGGCCCGCGCCCTGGTGCTGGCGCCCAAGCTGCTGCTGATGGACGAGCCGTTTTCTGCCCTGGACGTCGGCCTGCGCTACCAGCTGCACCAGTTGCTGCTGGAGCAGCAGGCGGCCAGCGGCATGGCCGTGCTGCTGATCACCCACGACTTGATGGAGGCCGTGCGCCTGGCCGACGACGTGCTGGTCATGGCCCCCAACCCGGGGCGCATCGTGGCGCACTACCAGCCTGCGGGCGCAGCGCTGGCACGCGGCGATGACCTGGTGTACCGCTGCGCTGCCGAGTTGCAGCAGCACCCGCTGGTGCGGGGGGCGTTTGAATTGCCGGGGATGGGGCAGGCGGCGGATTGTTCCCTGGGGCAGTGGCAGGATGTGGGGAATGGGAGGGGGTAATAAAATTGATAGCTTTTTCCGATGTTGTTTGTTGGTTTTTAGATATAAATACATCTAAAAATAAGTGTTTGTCAGCGGTAGAAGCTATTGTTTTATTTTTACGTGCTGCTGGCCGGGTCTCGCCCCGGCAGGCGACATCCTTTCTTGCACGCGCAAGAAAGGACGCAAAGAAAGCGCGTGGCGCGGCCTGTGCCGTGGAACTCGCTTCGCGCCCTGCGGGCGCTGCGCTCAGACAGCCACGGCAAATATGAATCGGTAAGGACATGCCTGTTCAAAGGCTGCGCTTCTTCTTGGTGTTTTTGAAATGATGAACCTTCAGTCTTCTCCCCTGGATCGCCAGCATCCTGTGTGGATATGTGCCATGCGCCCGTTTTTTCTGCTGGCGCTGGTCTGCGCCATCCCCTTGCTGCTGTGGTGGGGCGGGGTGCTGGCCTGGGGGTGGCCCGCGCCTGCCGTGGCGGGCGGGGCCATCGTCTGGCACGCGCATGAGCTGGTGTTGGGCTTTGCCGTCGCGGGTGTGGCCGGTTTTGCGCTCACGGCCCTGCCGGAATTTACCGGCGTGGCCTGCGGCACCTGCCGTCAGTTGCGCGTGCTGGTCGGGCTGTGGCTGCTGGTGCGGCTGGGATTTTGGGCCTCCGGCGCAGTGGGCTTACCGGCCCTGGTGCTGGCGGGGGCCAGCCAGCTGGCGCTGTTGCTGGGCGTGGCCTGGGTGCTGCTGCCCGCCTTGAAGACCGTCATCGGGCGGCGGCATTGGGCGTTTGCCTGGCTGGTGCTGGCCCTGGCCGTGACCAGCGCCGGGTTCTACAGCGATGTCCTGCGCGGTTTGCCGGGCCTGCGCTGGCTGGATGCCACGGTGGGGGTGCTGATGCTGCTGATCGTCGTGGCGGCCAGCCGTATCTCGATGCGCATTGTGAACAACGCGATTGATGAAATCACCCCTGGGGCCGCGCCCTACCTGGCCCGCCCGCCCCGGCGCACGATGGCAGCGCTGTGCATTGGTTTTTATACCGGGGCGGAATTTATTGCGCCTGGGCAGCCGGTGACGGGCTGGCTGGGGCTGGCCGCAGCGGCGGCTATGCTCAACCTGCTTAACGACTGGCATGTGGGCCGCCCGCTGTGGCAAAAGCGTTTTCCCGCGCTGCTGTACGCCATGTACTGGTGCATGGTGCTGGGCTACGGTGCCTTGGGGGCGGCGCAGCTGGGCTGGCTGAGCGGCGGGATGAGCGCCGGGCGGCACTTTTTGACCATGGGGGCCATCGGGCTGGGGATTTTTATCGTGCTGTCGATTGCCGGCCGGGCCCACGTTGGGCGGCCTTCCGACCCTGGCCCCTGGCTGGGTCTGGGCGGTGCCGTGCTGTTGCTGGCCACTCTTTGGCGGGCCATGGGGGCCGTGCACGGGGTGGGTTGGCCGGTATTGGCTGGCGCTGCGCTGCTGTGGTGCCTGGCGTTTGGCATTTTGGCTTGGCGTGTGGCCCCTGGGCTGTGGCTGGCCCGCACCGATGGCAAAACGGGGTGCGCTGATTAGGGCCGAGCGTAGGGCCCAGCGCCCATGCCTGTTCAGCTGGCCCAGCGCCCCAGCCCCAGCTCCACCCAACCGCTGCCCCGGCGCAGCAGCCACAGCGCTTGCAGCCCCAGGCGCTGGGCCAGGGCCAAGCCGGCGGTGTCGCCCAGCACCAGCAAGGCGGTGGCCCAGGCATCGGCCCACATGCAGTTGGGGGCCAGCACGCTGACGCTGGCCACGCCATTGCGCACGGGGGCCTGC
>JAHRXD010000033.1 GCA_019104825.1 Comamonas sp. | reverse complement strand
GCTCTCACATAACTTTTTAAAAGATGATTTCGTGGATCATCCCAAAATCTAGGCCCAGCCGTTGAAAACCCTTGACACGGCGGACCTCCTATTAAAATGTCAAGTTCACCGGGATGCATCCCGATTTTTCTTAGGACATTTTCAAAATCAACTTCATCTATATCTTCATTGCTACAAATGGCATCTGGAAAATTATTTTTGTACGTTGTGATTGCAGCCGAATCCTTATCATTTGCATACAAAATCGAATAACCAGCCTGTTTAAAACCAAGGGAGCAACCACCAGCGCCACAGAAAAAACTAATACCTTTTGGGTTTTTCACTATATCTACACCATTCATTTTCAAAATTTATTAATATTTTAATAAAAATACCAATTCTTGGGTGTTGCTTTGGAATCAGAGAAGTTCTGCATAACCACCATCGTAGCGTAAGGTCTTGCTGAAATATTCATATAGTGAAATCAATCCTGATTTTTTCACCGATTTCCTAATAATTAATCACACCCTTCCTGTCTACTCCCCCCTTCCTCAACACATAACCAGTACTACGCCCACCCCCCTCCGCCTTCACCAACACCCCCCGCGCCAGCAGGTCGTTAATGTCGCGCAGCGCAGTATCGGACGAGCACTTAGCAATAGCCGCCCATTTGCTGCTGGTGAGCTTGCCGTCAAAACCATCGAGCAGTTTATTCAGTAATTTCACCTGCCGCGCATTCAGCGGTAGCGCTGCCCAGTGTTGCCACAGGCGTGCTTTGGTTAAAACTGCGTCCAGTTGGTGCTGCGCTTGACCGATGGCGCGGTGTAGGGCGGCGAGGAACCAGGCCAGCCACGCTGTGACGTCCAGCGATTGTTTTTGCGTGCGTTCCAGCATGTCGTAGTACGCCTTGCGTTCGCGCTGTATTTGCGCGGATAGGCTGTAAAAGCGCTGCCCGCTGCCGTCGGCGCGGGCCAGTAGCAAATCGCCGATGGCCCGCGCTATGCGGCCATTGCCATCGTCAAAAGGGTGCAGGGTGACAAACCACAAATGGCCCAGGCCAGCTTTAATCAGCGGTGGCTCACCTGATGCGCTGTTGAGCCAAGTGAGGAGCCGGGCCATTTCCGCTTCCAACCGATCGGCGGGCGGGGCTTCAAAATGCACTTTTTGGCGGCCTATGGGGCCGGATACCACCTGCATGGCCCCGCTGGCATCGCTGCGCCAGCTGCCGACGTTGATTTTGCTCAGGCCGCTGTACCCCGTGGGAAACAGTGCGGCGTGCCAGCCCAGCAGCCGTTCCTGCGTCACCGGGGTGTTGCAGTTGCCCGTGGCATCCAGCACCATTTCGACTACGCCTTCGACATGCCGATCCACGGGTGCCAGGCCGCCGATATCCATCCCCAGCTTGCGGGCGATGCTGGAGCGTACCGACTCGGTGTGGAGCTGCTCGCCCTCGATGGCGCTGGTCTTGATGACGTCTTCGGTCAATGCGCCCAGGCTGGCCTGGTCACGCAGCGCCATGCCGACATCGGCCAGGCGGCCTATCAGCAGCCCTTGGGCGTGGCTGACCGCTGCCATCGGAGCGGCCAGTGTCGCCAGGTCGAAACGCCAATGGGGCCAATCACCGGCCTGCCAGATGTACTGATAATCTCCGCTATTCATGCGGTGATTATGGGTGCAATCACCGCATCCACCCTCTAATCTCCGCATATCTTGCGGTGATTGCCGTCGCCATTCGCCGCATCGCGCCCTTGTTGCTCTGGGCGTTGCTGCAAAGCCCCCTATACTTCGACGCCTAGTTGTTGAGAACAATACTCAACCACAATTTTTTTCCCCTCTCTCATTCGGCCATGTGCTTTTCTCCCTGGAGCGCCCCGTAATGCGTCGCCGCACTGTTGTGATAACGCTGGCCGTGGGCGCAGCCGCCGTGCTGTTCGCTGGCGCGGCGGTGCAAAAAATGCGCGGGCCGGTGCTGCCTGCTTATGAAGTGGCCGTGCAACCCCTGGTGCAAACCGTGGTGGCCACGGGCCGGGTCAGTGCCGTATCGCGGGCGCAGGTGGGGAGCAGCATCACCGGCATCGTGCGCGAGCGGCGCGTGCGTGAAGGCGATCAGGTGCGTCCTGGCGACGTGCTGGCCGTGCTGCAATCCGATGTGCAAGAGGCTGAATTGCGCCAGGCCCGCGCCAGCTTGGCCGAGTTGCAACATTCCACCCGCCCCCAGGCGCACAAGGCCTGGCAACAGGCCCGAACCCAGTGGCAGCAGGCCCGGCGTGAGTTACAGCGCCGCACCGCCCTGGTGGCCCAGCAGGCCATTGCCCATGAGGAGCTGGAGCAAGCCGCCCAGGCCGAAAACCAGGCCCGCATTGCCATGGAGCAGGCGCAGCTCCAGGCCCGCAGCCTGCAATCCGGCCAGCCCCAGGAAGCCCTGGCCCTGGCCCGCGTGGCCAGCGCCCAGGCGGCGCTGAACAAAACCGCCATCCGCGCGGAAATGGCCGGCACCATATTGACGCGCAACGCCGAACCGGGCGATGTGGTGCAAGCCGGTCAGGTGCTGTTTGACATGGCTCGCGCAGAAGATACCGAGGTGCTGGTCGCCCTGGACGAGAAAAACCTGGAAACCTTGGCCCTGGGGCAGCCTGCCACCTGCATTGCCGATGCCTACCCGCACCAGCCCTTTGCCGCGCAGGTCAGCTTTATTGCCCCGCGCATCGACCCCCAGCGCGGCACGGTGGACGTGCGCCTGACGGTTGCGCCCGTGCCCGAATTTCTGCGCCAGGACATGACCATTTCCGTGAACATCCAGACCGGGCAGCGGGAGCAGGCCATCGCCATTCCCAACGATGCCATCGCCGGGCTGGGGCAGGGCACGCCCCAGGCGTGGGTGGTGGAGGATGGCCGCATCCAGCGCCGCACGCTGCACCTGGGCCTGCGCGGGCTGGCACAAACCCAGGTGCTGCAAGGCGTGCAGCCGGGCGACTGGGTGCTGGTCGATGGGCAGGCCGCACTGACACCGGGCCAGCGCGTGCAGGTACAGGCGCAAAAACTGCCCTGGGCACCATGACGCGGGGCCGCCATGTGGACTGAATGGCAGATTGCCACCCGGTTCTTGCGCGAAGGCAAGACGCAAAGCCTGCTGATCCTGGTCGGCATTGCCGTGGGCGTGGCGGTGCTGGTGTTTCTTACGGCCCTGGTCAATGGCTTGCAGAACAACATCATCCAGCGCACCCTGGGCATGCAGGCGCACATCAGGGTCGAGCCACCGCAGGAGCGCAACATCATCCTGCCGCCGCCCGCAGGCAGCGTGCAATTGCTGCTGGAGGATCAACGCGCCCAGCGCTTGCGCTCCATCAACAACTGGCAGCAGGTGCAGGACATGCTGGAGGCCATGCCCGAGCTGGATATCGTCTCGCCGCTGATTGCCGGGCCGGCCTTTGCCCGCCGGGGGCAGGCATCGGTCTCCGTCACGCTGCTGGGGATTGACCTGCTGCGCTACCGGCGCATGGTGGACCTGGAAAGCGCCCTTCTGCACGGGCAGGTTCGGCTGCACGCGGACGATGCCTTGATCGGCAACCAACTGGCCGCCGACCTGGGCCTGCGCGTGGGCGACAAGCTGCGCCTGGATGCGGGCCAGGGCAGCGAGCGAGTGGTCAGCATCGTCGGAATTTTCCAAATGGGCGTGCGCGAGCTGGATGCCCGCTACGTGTACCTGAACATGCAGCAGGTGCAGTCACTGTTGCAGCTATCGGGCGCGGCCAGCAGCTTGGAGGTTCGACTGCACGACCTGTTCGAAGCCCAAACCATTGCCACCCGCATCCACCGCCTGACGGGCCTGAAAGTGCAAAGCTGGATAGAAACCAACACCCAGTTGATGAACGCCCTGCAATCGCAGCGCCTGTCCACCCGCATGGTGGGGCTGTTCGTGGCCTTGAGCGTTTCGCTGGGCATTGCCAGCGTGCTGGCCGTCAGCGTGGTGCAGCGCACGCGCGAAATCGGCATCCTGCGGGCCATGGGGGCCAGCAGGCAGCAGATGCGGCGCGTGTTTTTGCTGCAAGGGGCCATCCTGGGCCTGCTGGGTGCTTTGCTGGGGAGCCTGAGCAGCTACGGGCTGGTGGCCATTTTCAACACCTTTGCGGCCAATTTGTTCTCTATTCCCGTGGACTTGTGGCTGCCCTTGATGGCCACACTGCTGGCGACCTTGACCGGGGTGCTATCCGCCGCCATCCCCGCCCGCCGCGCCGCTGCGCTCAACCCGGTGGAGGCCATTCGCTATGTCTGAGCGCGGCCAGGAAGTCTTGCGCCTGGAAGGCCTGTGCAAGCACTACAACCAGGGCAAACCTACCGAAGTGCAGGTGCTGCACGACCTGCATTTGTGCCTGCAGCGCCAGGACTTTGCGGCGCTGGTGGGCAGCTCCGGCTCCGGCAAAAGTACGCTGCTCAATTTGATCGGTCTGCTGGACACACCCACCGCCGGGGCGCTGTACGTGCTGGGACAGCCCACCCACCGCATGGACGATGCCCAGCGCACGGCATTGCGCGGGCACAGCATTGGCTTCGTGTTCCAGTTCCACCACCTGATCACCGCCTTTACCGCGCTGGAAAACGTGCTGATGCCGTTGATGCTGGCCGGTGGCAAACCCACGCGGGAGCAAACCGAATTTGCCCGGCACCTGCTGGCCCAGGTGGGGCTGGAGCGGTTTGCCGGGCACCAGCCCGACCAGCTTTCCGGCGGCCAGCAGCAGCGCGTGGCCGTGGCCCGCGCCCTGGTCACGCAGCCCGCCCTGGTGCTGGCGGACGAACCCACCGGCAACCTGGACAGCCATTCCGCCGCCGATGTGTTTGCCCTGTTCCGCCGCTTTCAGCAGGAACTGGGCTGCGCCGTCTTGATGGTGACGCACGACGAGCGCATCGCCCAGCAGTGCGAGCGCACCATCCATCTGGTGGATGGACGCATTGCCGACGGCGTCCCCTCCACTACACCCGGCTCTGCGCCCGGGCGATAGACCATAAATAGTTCATCTCTGCGCAAAACGGTTGGGCGCAGACGGCACGGCCCAGGTACTGGCAGCCTTCCACCACGCACAGGCCGGCCTGTTCTCCGGCATGTTGCTGCTGGCGCGGCTGCTGGCCGCTGGCGTGCAACTGGGCCATCTGCACCCAGGGATCGGTGGCACGGCCTTGCAGCCAGGCTTGCCATTCCTGCGGCAGCAACTGGGCCGGGGTGTAGGCGGCAACGGCCTGCACGGCCTGTTGTGCCGCCTGGGTGGGCAGGGGCTGCAATTCCAGCTGCAGGATGGCGCTGGTGCGCAGCATTTGCAGTTGGGCCTGCATGGACTGGGGTGTTCCGGGCAGCGCCTGCGGCTGCAACACCAGCCCGAAAGCGGTGCTGGCGAGCTGCTGGACACTGCCCGCAAAGGCCAGTTGCAGCCCCGGCAGCGCCCCGCCGATGCCCGTGCCGCCAGGGGACGCCGCAAAGCCCAGCGCCATGGCAGCGCCTGCACCGGCAGCGGCCTTTTCCCCTGCACCCGGCAGCGCGGCCCCCAGGGCTGCCTGGGCCTGTGCCCATGCGGCGGGGACTTTCAACGTCAGACTCATGCCCCGGGTGCCGTCCTGGGCCTGGATGCTGCCCTGCAATACCAGCCAGTTCTGCAACGCGGGAATCGGGATGGACGCCGGCCTTGCCGCCCCCGCAGGCGCATTGCCCGATGCGGCCAGGGCGGACGGACTGGCCGCCTGGCCCGCCTGTTGCAGCACGGCCTGGAGCAGATTCTGTGGCCAGGCCTGGGCGCTGACCAATTGCTGCGGCAGCGCCTGCCCGGCAGTGCCCTGCTGCACCAGGCCGGAGAGCAACGCCAGCACCGCCGGCGGCACGCCATTGGCGGGCCAGGCCGTAGCGGCAAGCGGGGCGCCACCGACCTGCTGCACCAGTTGCGCGACCAGTTGGCTGAAAGCCTCGACCCGCACGGCCTGCTGGGCCTGGGGCGAAAGATTGACCGAACTGGCCAGCGCCGCCTGGGCAGCGGCCACGGCCACCTGGGCGGTTTGGGCCACCGGGCTGGCGGGCGCAGTCGGGGCCACCGCCGCTGCGGCATTGGCGGGCGGTGCGGCAGGATTGGCAGGTTCTGGACGGACGGCGCCCTGGGCCTGGGCTTGTGCAGAAAAACTGGCGTTTGCGCCTGTGGTTGCCGATGTGCTTGCCGCCCCGGCATTGGCCGGGCTGGGGCCGGAAATGGCAGCGGCCACGGGCTGCGCCCCCGTGGCCGCTGGATTGCTGGGCGGAAGAATGTCGCTCACAGCAATGCGTCACACCTTGTTCAGAACAGCACCCGGCAACGCACCGTGCCCGGGATTTGCGCCAGCTTCTCCAGCGCCAGGGCGGAAGAGCCGGGTTCCAGGTCGATCACGACGTAACCGAGTTTTTCGTGGGTGCGCAGGTACTGGCCCGCCACGTTGATGCCGTTCTCGGCAAACACCTGGTTGATGGCCGACAGCACGCCCGGCACGTTGTGGTGGACGTGCAGGATGCGGTTCTGGCCGGGGTGTTCGGGCAGCGCCACTTCGGGGAAATTCACCGCCGAAATGGTGGTGCCGTTGTCGCTGTAGCGCACCAGCTTGTCGGCCACTTCCAGGCCGATGTTGGCCTGCGCCTCCATGGTCGAGCCGCCGATGTGCGGTGTCAGGATGACGTTGTCCAGCCCGCGCAGGGGGGAGATGAATTCATCCTTGTTGCCCTTGGGTTCGACCGGGAACACATCCACCGCCGCGCCAAGCAGCTTGCCGCTTTTCAGCGTTTTCACCAGCTCGTCGATCACCACCACGGTGCCCCGGGCGGCATTGATGAAGATGCTGCCGGGCTTCATGGCGGCAAATTCCTTTTCCCCCATCATCCATTGGGTGGAGGGCAGTTCCGGCACATGCAGGGTGACGATGTCGCTGCGCGAAAGCAGGTCTTCCAGCGATGCCGCCTGGTGGGCATTGCCCAGAGGCAGCTTGGCCACCACGTCGTGAAAAATGACGTGCATCCCCAGCCCTTCGGCCAGCACCGACAGCTGCGTGCCGATCGAGCCGTAGCCGACGATGCCCAGCGTTTTGCCGCGGATTTCAAAGGCGTTGTCGGCGGATTTGAGCCATCCGCCCCGGTGGGCGACGGCGTTTTTCTGCGGAATGCCGCGCAGCAGCAGGATGGCTTCGGCCAGCACCAGCTCGGCCACCGAACGGGTGTTGGAATACGGTGCGTTGAAGACGACGATGCCTTTTTCCTGCGCCGCCACCAGATCGACCTGGTTGGTGCCGATGCAGAAGCACCCGATGCCGACCAGCTTGTTCGCTGCGTCCAGCACTTCGCGCGTGAGCCGGGTGCGCGAGCGCACGCCGACAAAATGCACGTCGGCGATTTTCTGTTTCAGTTCATCGCCTTCCAGCGCGTGCGACAGCAGCTCCACGTTGCTGTAGCCGGCATTCTTGAAGGTCTGCACTGCCGATTCGTGAATGCCTTCGAACAGCAGAATCTTGATTTTCGATTTGTCCAGCGAGGTTTTTGCCATAAAGATACGTCCAGAAGTTAGCTTTTACTATTACAGCGGATTCCTGCCGCCGCCACCGCCGCTATGCGCCAGATCGGGGTGGCAAGTATGGCCTAGGCCAAGTACTAACACCAGTGCGCCAATCTGGTATAGAATCGCGGGCTTCGCCCATGTGGCTCAGTGGTAGAGCACTCCCTTGGTAAGGGAGAGGTCGGCAGTTCGATCCTGCCCATGGGCACCACACACCGTTAAAAACCCGCTGCCTTTTCAGGCCAGCGGGTTTTTTGTTGTGCGTTCCGGTTTCAGCAATCTAAATAGTTAATTATGGTAGCTGTTACCGCTGGTATATAAAGGATTTCAGGTGAAAAACTATCTGAAATTCAATAAGAATAAGCGGAAACAGCTCTCTTTTCAGAGCCCCACCGAATACCGTACCAGCAGGAAGTTGTCCCCCGGATTGGGTTTTTTCAGCCCGGCGTTGGAAACGTGCTGCACGCGCAGCGCCAGCGCGTGGCGGCCCTGGGGGCCGAAATTGCGCCCGATGCCCAGGTGCGAGGCGAAGTTGTAGCGGGTGCTGAAATACTTGTCGTCGCTGGCGTAATGGCGGCTGTGCAGCACCACGCCAGTGCCCGCTTCGACGAACCAGGGCGATGCGCCCTGGCGGGCCCGCCAGCGCAGGTTGATGCCGCCGCCCAGGGCCGTCAGGCCGCGCCGGCCCTGGTTTTGCGGACGTGCCGAGACATGGCCCAGCGACACGTCCCACTGCCCGGTAACGGCCCCGCTGCCCAGGGCATACGACCAATTCCACGGCAGGGTCACCCCGACGGTGGTGCTGTGGGCGCTGTGGTTGGCCACCCCGGCTTGCAGATAGAGGCTGCGGCTGTCCCGATCCGGCGGGTTTTGCGCGAAACTCCACGGGCAGGCCGTGCATAGGGCAAGTGCCAAGAAATAGTGTTTTTTGTGCATGGCGATTTTCCTTTCCTGGTTGAGCCGGGCCACTGGTGCCCGGATGCCTTGTCGGGAAGGAAAATATACCCCCCACGAATCGCCCGCACGCTCAAGATAAACGCGGATCGACTGCCGCAAAGGATGTGTTTTTTGTCCCCCACCCCTCGCTCCGTTCTACAAGAAGTTTTTGGCTACGACAGTTTTCGCGGGCCGCAGCAGGCCATCGTCGAACACGTCACTGCCGGAGGCGATGCGCTGGTGCTGATGCCCACGGGCGGGGGCAAAAGCCTGTGCTACCAGATTCCGGCCATCGTGCGTCAGCAACAGGGGCACGGCTGCACCATCGTCGTCTCGCCGCTGATCGCGCTGATGCACGACCAGGTGGGGGCGCTGCACGAGGCAGGGGTGGAGGCGGCCTTCCTCAACTCGTCCCTGGGCTACGAGCAGGCGCAGGAGGTGGAATGGCGCCTGCAAAGCGGGCAGATCACCCTGCTCTACGTCGCGCCGGAGCGGCTGGTCACGCCGCGCTTTCTGGGCCTGCTGGACGCTTTGTACGCCCAGGGGCAACTGGCGCTGTTTGCCATCGACGAGGCGCACTGCGTCAGCCAGTGGGGCCACGACTTCCGCCCCGAATACCGCCAACTGGCGCTGCTGCACGAGCGCTACGCGGGCGTGCCGCGCCTGGCGCTGACCGCCACCGCCGACGACCTGACCCGCGCCGACATGGTGCAGGGCCTGCACTTGCAGAACGCCCAGCAGTTCATCAGCAGCTTTGACCGGCCCAACATCCGCTACCGCATCGTCGAGAAGAAGGACGCCTTTGCGCAACTGCTGCGCTTCATCCAGCACGAACATGCGGGCGATGCCGGGGTGGTCTACGCCCAGTCGCGCCGCCGCGTGGAGGAGCTGGCCGAGAAGCTGCAACGCGAAGGCATCCACGCCCTGCCGTACCACGCTGGGCTGCCGCCGGACGTGCGGGCTGGCAACCAGCACCGCTTCCTGCGCGAGGAAGGCGTGGTCATGGTCGCCACCATCGCCTTCGGCATGGGCATCGACAAGCCGGACGTGCGCTTCGTCGCCCACGTCGACATGCCGAAAAACATCGAAAGCTACTACCAGGAAACGGGCCGCGCCGGGCGCGACGGACTGCCTGCGCAGGCGTGGATGGCCTACGGCCTGTCCGACGTGGTGAACCAGCGCCGCATGATCGACGAGGGCGAGGCCGAGGAAGCATTCAAGACCGTGCTGCGCGGCAAGCTGGACGCCCTGCTCACCCTGGCCGAAGCCACCGACTGCCGCCGCCAGCGCCTGCTGGCCTACTTCGGCGAGGCCAGCGGCCCCTGCGGCAATTGCGACAACTGCCTGCAGCCCCCGGCGGTGTGGGACGGCACGGATGCGGCCCGCAAACTGCTCTCCACCATCTACCGTGTGCATCAGAAAAGTGCCTTGACCTTTGGCGCGGGCCACATCATGGACGTGCTGCGCGGCAAGGATTCGGACAAGGTGCGCCAGTACGGGCACGACGGCCTGTCCACCTTCGGCGTCGGGGCGCAGTATTCCGAGGCGCAGTTGCGGGCCGTGATGCGCCAGTTGCTGGCTACCGGGGCGCTGGGCCTGCACAAAGTCACCAGCGACAACAGCGGCCATGTGTTCGACACGCTGGTGCTGACCGATGCCTCCCGCGCCGTGCTGCAAGGCCAGATGCAGGTGCTGCTGCGCGAAAGCGTGGCCGCCGCCCGCACGCGCCGCCCCAAGGGCACGCCGGCCAACGTCGCCGCGCAAGACCTGGGGCCGGACGCGCAGGCCCGCTTCATCAACCTGAAAGCCTGGCGCAGCGAAGTGGCCAAGGCGCACGACCTGCCCGCCTACGTCATCTTCCACGACGCCACGCTGGCGGCCATTGCCGAGCAGAACCCGCAGTCGCTGCAAGCCTTGCAAGGCATCAGCGGCATCGGCGCGAAAAAGCTCGAAGCCTATGGGGCCGAGGTGCTGGCGGTACTGGCCCGAAGTCAATAAAGAGAGCTTCTTCCGCCGATGATCATTGATTTTTATATGGATTTAGCGTTGAAAACGTTATTCCACCAGCGAAAAAAGCTTCTTTTTTTGATATTTCCCGGGTTTACCGCCCCAGGTTGAAGAACTCGTCATTGGGCCTCATGCTGGTGACGTTGGCCATGCGGTTGGACAAACCGAAGAACGCGGCAATGGCGGCGATGTCCCAGATGTCTTCCTGATCAAAGCCATGCGCCTGCAAGACGGCAAAGTCGGCGTCGTCCACCTCCTGGGCGCGGGCAGAGACTTTCATCGCAAAGTCCAGCATGGCCTTCTGGCGCGGCGTGATGTCGGCCTTGCGGTAGTTCACGGCCACCTGGTCGGCAATCAGCGGGTTCTTGGCGCGGATGCGCAAAATGGCCCCGTGCGCCACGACGCAATACTGGCACTGGTTGGCGTTGCTGGTGGCAACGACGATCATCTCGCGCTCGGCCTTGGTCAGGTTGCCGGGCTTGTCCATCAGCGCATCGTGGTAGGCGAAGAAGGCGCGGAACTC
>JAHRXD010000228.1 GCA_019104825.1 Comamonas sp. | reverse complement strand
GGTCTGGATGGTGAAATCGGTCTGCGGGTAGGACAGCAGGAACAGGCAGATCCAGCACACCCACATCACCCACCACGTCACGCTGTGGGCACCGTATTTGTCCGACAGCACGCCGCCGATGGCCCGCAGCACCCCGCCCGGCAGCGAGAAGCACGCCGCCAGCAGGGCAGCCACGCGGATGTCCAGCCCGTACTCGCCCACGTAGTACTGCACCATCCACAGCGCCAGCGCCACGTAGCCGCCGAAGACGATGCTGTAGTACTGGCAGTACTTCAGTACGCGCGGGTCTTTCAGGGTCTTGAGCTGGTCGGTGAACTTGACGTTGCTCGGCACCAGGTGGCGCGGATCGCTGTGACTCATCAGCCAGAACACCACCAGCGCCCCGAGCATGATGGCGGCGTAGACGTGCGGCACGGCCTGCCAGCCAAACGCCACCAGAATCACCGGGGCAACGAATTTATTGACCGCCGCGCCCGAGTTGCCGGCACCGAACACGCCCATGGCCATGCCCTGGCGCTCCTTGGGAAACCAGCGGGCCACATAGGGCGTGCCCACCGAGAAAGTCCCCCCGGCCAGCCCCAGCAGCAGGCCGATGATCAGGAATTGCCAATATTGCGTGGCCCAGGAGATGGCCCAGATGGCCGGGATGGTCACGGCCAGCAGCACGGCCATGACGATGCGCCCGCCGAACTTGTCCGTCCAGATGCCCAGGGGGACGCGAATGAGGGAGCCGCTCAACACCGGCATGGCCATGAGCAGGCCGAACTCGGTGGCATTCAGGTCGAGCATCTGCTTGATCGGGATGCCGACCACGGCAAACATCATCCAGACCATGAAACACACGGTGAACGCCAGGGTGCTGGCAATCAGCACCGACCAGGCCTGGCGGCTATAGCGCTCTGCGCTGACGGAGGAAGAAGAAGCGGAGGCCATTGCAAAAGTCCTGTAGCTGCAATGGTGTCGATCCTCCCCGTTCGCCCCGGCTCTGCCTATCCGCCAGTGGGCCTAAAACGCAAGGCAAAAGAACGATGGTGCGGGCAATACCCTAGTTCCAAAGGAGTAGTACCCGGAAACGATATTTTGAATAAAAACAGGCTCTAGTGCTTACCCAACAAGCGCCAGCAGCTATCAATTACTCGCTGCGTGCGCGGTCGGAGGCATACACCGCCGCCTGCACGCGCGAACTCAGGCCCAGCTTGCGCAGGATGTGCTGCACGTGAATCTTCACCGTGGTTTCGGCAATGTCCAGCCGCCGGGCAATTTCCTTGTTGCTGGCGCCCTGGGCGATTTCGCGCAGCACGTCTTCCTCGCGCGGGGACAGGGGGGAGGCTTCGGCGGCGCTCTCCTCCTGCGGCACGGGTTCCGGCTCCGGGGCGCCCTGGCTCTGGAAGGCGGCAACCAGCTTGCCCATCATCTCGGGGCTGACCACCGGCTCGCCGCGGGCAGCGCGGTGGATGGCTTCAAAGAGCAGGTCGCCGTCCATGGTTTTGAGCAGATAGCCCTGCGCCCCGTTGCGCAGCGCCGTGGCCAGGTCCTGCCCGTCTTCGCTCACGGTCAGCATCACCACCCGGCTGGCCGGGCTGGCCCGGCGCAGGCTGGCAATGGCATCCACCCCCAATACGCCGGGCAGGTGGTTGTCCAGCAGGATGACCTGGGGTTGCAGCACCGGCACCTGGCGCAGGGCCTGCCCCGCGTCGCTGGCATCGCCGATCACCTGCAGTCCGGCGTCCTGGCCGATCAGGGCGATCAGTCCCCGGCGGAACAGGGTGTGGTCATCGACGACAAAAACGGTAATGGGCCGGGGGCCGGTGGTGGTAGCAGACATGATGGGTCAAAGCGTGTCGTCGAGAGACGAAAAAGGGGATAGCTGCAAGCGCACGGTCGTTCCCTTTCCCGGGCTGGAAAGCACCTGCAAATCAGCCTGGATACGCGCTGCACGCTCCTGCATGATGCCCAGGCCGACGTGCAGGGAGTCGGGCGCCACGTCCTGCGAGGCAAAGCCGCAGCCATTATCGGCAATGGTGAAGCTCCACACCGGGTGGCGCTGCACGCTGAGCGTGACCTGTGTGGCCTCGGCGTGCTTGCGGATGTTGGACAGCGCCTCCTGCACGATGTGCAGCACCTGCACCTGTACGTCCGGTGGCAGGGGCAGGCCCTCCGGCCCTCCCATGATGAGGGCCCCTTTCAACCCCGTCTGGTGCTCGAACTTCGAGAGGGTGGAGCGCAGGGCGTTGGCGATGTCCTCGTCGCTGGTGCGGGTGCGGAAATGCACCAGCAGCTCGCGCACGTCGGCATAGCATTCGCGCACGCCCACTTCCAGCTCGGCCAGACTGCGCTCGCGGGCGGCGGCATTGTCCTTGGCGATGGCATCGCGCAGCAGCTGCGTCTGGATTTTCAGGAAGGCCAGCGACTGGGCGATGGAATCGTGCAGCTCGCGGGCAATCATGCTGCGCTCCTGGGCCACGGCAGCCTCGCGCTCCAGGGCGGTGACGCGCAGGCTCTCCATGGCACTGGCCAGATGCTCGGCCATGGTCGTGAGCAGGGCATGGGTTTCCGGGGTCAGCACCCGCTCTGCACGAAAGTACAGGTTCACCTCCCCCAACAGGCGCTGCTGGTGGCGCAGGGGCACGCCCACCAGCGTGGCGTAGCCCGCTTCGCGGCAATGCGGCAGGGCCATGGTGTCCTCGGCATTCAGACGGACGACCCGCGCCCTGGCCCCTTCCTGCGGCGGGGCGCACAGGCAGGCCCCCGTCGGCAGGCAGTATTCCTGGCTGCTCAGGGCCTGGGGCAGGCCCTCGCTGGCCAGCAGCACGTAGCGCTCGTTGGCTTCGTCCGACCAGCGCACGGCCACGGCATCGGCCTGTACGCTGGCCCGCACCTGATGGACAAACCCCTGGGACAGGGTCTGCAGGCTGTCGGCCTCGGCCATCTGGGCGCTGACGGTATACAGGGCCTGCAACTGGGCGTGCTGCGCTTCCAGGCTGGCGGTTTTCTCACGCACCTTGAATTCGAGGTTCTCCCGCGCCGCCTGGAGCGAGGCCGCCATCAGGTTGAAGCCCGAAGCCACGCGGCCGAACTCTCCGCCCGTATCCAGTTGCAGCCGTGTCTGCAACTGCCCCTGCCGGATCCGGGCAATGCCCTCTTCCAGGCGTTCCAGGGGATAGATCACCTCCCAGTAGCTCATCATCCAGAACACGATGGTCGCCCCGATCACCAGCGCCACCATCACCAGTTGGAACAGGTGCAGGCCCGCCGTCCAGCGCACCATTTCCCGCTCCAGGAGCGTGACCAGATCGTCGATCACCTGCACCAGTGCGTCGCCCTGGGCGCGGAACTCGGGCAGCGTGGCCTGGCCCTCCATGGCCGACAGCCGCTGCCAGCCTTGCTCGATCTGCGCAAACTGCGTGCGCAACTGCGGCGTCCACAGGATCAGCAAGGGGCGGGAGGGATCGCCATCGCGCAGCAACTGCAAACTGGCGCCGAAGCGTTCGTTGCCCTGGGCCAGCAGGTGCTGCTCGTGGTTCTGGTAGGACAGCTGCATCCGGAACACCTGCATCCGCAGGCGCCCGGCCTCGTTCACCGCCGCTGCGCCGCCTTCGAGCTTCCAGGTCACCCACAGGGTCAGGCCGACCGACACCAGCCCGACCAGGAGAAAAGCCAGGCTCAAGACCTTGATCTTGGTGGACAGGGATTGCGTGCGGAACATAAGCGACTCAAGGTAGTGGCAATAAGGGCATTCCCCAGGATTTTCGCCAGGGTCGGGGCTGTCGCCCAGGAGAAATCAGGCCGTGCCGGATTTCGATAAGCTATGTATACAAATTTGTATGCAAAAAATTCCGCAAGGAATTTATAGTCAAAAGCGTCCGCTCCCGGGCAGCCTGAGAAAACCTTCCTCCTGGTTGCCCCGCGCCGTATTTTTTCAAGAGCTTCATCCATGAAGCCAAGGAGACATCATGACCCAAGCCACCGCCGCTGTCGCGGCTGCCGACGTTGCGGCCGCCCCGACCATCGAGCGCCCAGAGGACGAGAACCTGGGCTTTGGCCCCCATCTGGCCTACGGAATGCAGCATGTGCTGACCATGTACGGCGGCATCGTCGCCGTACCGCTGATTGTGGCCGAAGCGGCCGGCATGTCCGCCGCCGACACCAGCCTGTTGATTACCGCCTGCCTGTTCATGGGCGGCATCGCCACGCTGTTGCAGACGCTGGGCCTTCCCTTCTTCGGCAGCAAGCTGCCGCTGGTGCAGGGCGTCTCGTTTGCGGGCGTGGCCACCATGGTCAGCATCCTGCAGACCGGCGGCGGCATCCAGGGCGTGCTGGGGGCGGTGGCTGCCGCGTCGGTGCTGGGGCTGATCGTGGCGCCGGTGTTCTCCAAGGTCACCAAGTTCTTCCCGCCGCTGGTCAATGGCTGCGTGATCACGGTCATCGGCCTGTCGCTGATGCCGGTGTGCGCCAACTGGGCCATGGGCGGGCGCCCCAGCCTGCCGGACTACGGCAGCATGAGCAACGTCGTCCTGGCCGGCATCACGCTGCTGACGGTGCTGCTGCTGTCCAAGCTGGGCAACGCGACGATTTCACGCCTGTCGATCCTGCTGGCCATCGTCATCGGCACGGTGATTGCCATGCTCATGGGCAAGAGCGACTTCTCCAACGTCGGCCAGGGCGCATGGTTTGCGGTGCCAGAGCCGCTGTATTTCGGCATGCCCACCTTCAGCATGGCATCCACCCTGTCGATGTTCATCGTGATTCTGGTGATTCTGGTGGAGACTTCGGCGGACGTGCTGGCCGTGGGCGACATCGTGGGCACCTCGGTCAATTCGCGCCGCCTGGGCGACGGGCTGCGGGCAGACATGCTCTCCAGCATCGTCGCGCCGTTCTTCGGCGCGTTCACGCAAAGCGCGTTTGCGCAGAACGTCGGGCTGGTGGCCGTCACCGGCGTGAAAAGCCGCTACGTGGTGGCCTTCAGCGGGCTGATCCTGATCGCCCTGGGCGTGCTGCCGATCATGGGCCGCATCGTCGCCTGCGTGCCGCCGTCGGTGCTGGGCGGCGCCGGGCTGGTGCTGTTCGGCACGGTGGCGGCCAGCGGCATCCGCACGCTGTCCAAGGTGGATTACCACAACAACATGAACATGATCATCGTCGCCACCGCCATCGGCGCGGGCCTGCTGCCGGTGGTCGCGCCCAAGTTCTACGCCCAGTTCCCAGAATGGTTCGCCACCATCTTCCACTCCGGCATCAGCGGCGCGGCGGTGGTCGCCATCAGCCTGAACCTGCTGTTCAACCACTTCAAGCAGGGCAATTCCGACCAGCAGTCGGTGTTCGTGGCGGCCTCGGAGCGGCGCCTGACCCAGCACGTGCTGGACAGCCTGAGCGATGGCGACCAGGTGATCGACGGCAAGCTGTACGACAAGAACGGGAATCTGGTGCCGGTGCTGGGCGGCGGCGGCCACTGATTACAAAAACAATAGCTTTTACCGCTTTAATCCATTCAATCTCAAATATAAAACCTATTGAAATTGAATGGATTCAAGCGGCAAAAGCTCTTACTAAAATAGCACTTCCCAATCCCCCAGCCCCTGCAATCGCCGCCAGCGCCCGCTGCCCCGGTTGCAACTGCGCCAGCGCCTGCACCAGGGCAATCGCCCCCGATGCCCCGATCGGATGCCCCCGGGCCAGCCCCCCGCCCTGGCGGTTGATGGCCTCCAGGGGCAGGCCCAAAGCCGCCACGAACGCCAGCGCCTGGGCGGCAAAGGCATCGTGCAGTTCCACCACCTCCACATCGGCTGCCGCCAGCCCCTGGTTTTGCAGCAATTGCTGCGCCGCCTGCTGGGCGGCCAGCATCGGCGCTTCGGGGGCGGCGCCCAGGCTGGCTGCACCCTGCCACTGGGCGCGGGGGCGCAAGCCCCAGCGCTGGCAGGCCGCCGGGCTGGCCAGCAGCAGCAGGGCTGCGCCGTCGGCCTTGGGCGAGATCGCCACGGTGCTGAGACTGCAATCTGCGCCCTGGGCGCCGGTGCCGGGGCGCACGGCGGGCATCCGCACGGCCCGCGCCAGGGTCAGGGCGCGGGGGTAGACGTCCCGCCCCCATCCGGCCACCGGCACGACTTCGTCCCCCGGCACATACGCCAGCGCCCGGGCGTGGCTGGTCACGGCCCAGGCGTCCTGCGCTGGGCGGGTGAGTGTGTGCTGACAGGCGATGGCCGCTGCCGCATCCAGCATGTCCCGGTCGCGCGGCGCGGGCGCAAAGGCGGGGCGTTCGTAGGCTTGGGAAGTTTCCCCGGCATGGCGCGGGCGGTGCGATCGGATGGGGGCGCGGCTCCAGGCTTCGGCCCCGCCGGCGATCACCACTTCAGCCTGCCCCAAAGCCAGCAGGCCGCAGGCGTGGGTGATGGCATCCAGGCCGGCGCAGCATTGGCTATCGACCGTCCAGGCAGCCACCCGGTCGGGCAGACCGGCAGCCAGGGCGGCCAGACGGGCCGGGTTGCCATTGGCCCCCAGGGCGTTGCCCAGCACGACGGCATCGACCGCCTCGGCGGGCAGGCCGGCGCGGCGCAGCAGGTGGGTGATGAGCGGGGTGGTCAAATCCGGCACCGTGCACTGCGCCAGCGCCCCGCCGACGGGGGCCACCGGGGTGCGAGCCCAGCCGACGATGGGCCATGACAGGTTTACCGCCATGCCTGCAATGGCCCTGGCGGCTGGCCGGCCAGGGCTTGCGCCACCGCCGCCTGCAAGGCCGCCGTATCGGTTTTGCCGCTGCGCGTTTGCGGCCATGCGCCCTGCCAGCGCCACCAGCGGCGCGGCGTCTTGAAGGCTTCGAGCTGCGCCCGGCAGCCTGCGGCCAGCGTGCTGGCGGCGGGCAAACCGTCCCCGTTCCCGTCCGCTTGCAGCACGGCGTGGATGCGCAGGCCGCGCAGCGCATCGGGCAGGCCGACCACGCTGGCCTGGGCCACGCCGGGCTGCGCCTGCAACCAGGCCTCGACCTCTTCGGGGAACAGGTTTTTGCCCTGGGTGACCAGCATCCGGCTTTCGCGCCCGCACAGGTAAAGCTGGCCGGACGCGTCCAGCCAGCCCATGTCACGCACGGTCAGCCAGCCGTCGTGCAGTTCGGCGGCGGAACCGTCGTGGGCATGAACGTAGTCCATGAACAGCATGGGGCTGCGCAGCCAGATGCGGCCCACTTCGCCCGCTGGCAGGCGGGCATGGGGCGTCGGCCCGATGCGCAGTTGCACATTGCCAAAGGGCTGGCCGACGGCCTGCGGGTGGGCGCGGGCAGCCACGTCCATCCAGGTGATGTAGCTGGCTTCGGATGCGCCGTAGAACTCGGCCAGCCGCGCCCGGGGCAGCAGGGCCTGCAACTGCGGCGTATGTTCGCGCATCCAGCGGGCGCCGCTGATCAATACCAGGCTGGGCTGGGGCAGCGGTGCCCAGCCCTTGCGCTGCGCCATCTGCATCAGCAGCAGCAACTGGCTGGGCACGGCCACCAGGGTGCTGCCCGGTGCTTGCTGCAACTGCGCCCAGGTGGTTTCGGCCGAGAATTTTTCCTGCACCCGCGCCCCGCGCCCCGTCCACAGGCCGAGCATGACGGCAAACAGAAACAGCGAATGGCTGATGCGCCCCGGCGCCAGCACCGGGCCGGTAAGCTGCGCCCCGAAGGTGTGCGCAGTGATGGCAAAACTTTCCACCCACGAACGATGGTGGCGGCGAAACCCCTTGGGCTGGCCCGAGCTGCCCGAGGTAAAGCCGACATAAAACGGCGCCAGCTCCGGCACTTCCGCCCTGTGCGCGGGCAGGGCATCGACCGCCGCCTGCACCGACTGGGCAATGGCCGGCGGCCACGCCGCATCGCCAACCGCCGCGCAGCGGCCACTCACCAGCACGGCCAGAAACTGCACTACCCCATCGACCACGCCCCCATCCAGCGGCAACAGCACGGTGGGCAAGGCGCCTTCCTGCTCCAGCCGTGCCGCCTGGGCCAGCACCTGCGCCTGCAACTGGGCAAAGGTAAGCTGCCCGCGCTCGCTGGCCAGGGCCAGGGCATCGGGCTGCACACTGGCCCAGTGCGCCAGGCAGCCATGCACCAGGGGCCAGGCGGGTGCGGTCATGCGGACTTGCCCCCCAGCGGCCAGTCGGGCAGGGCCTTGGCCACGGTATGCACCACCAGGGCGCACAGCACGGCCTTGGCCAGATCGCCGGGGACAAAGGCCAGATCGAGCATGAAGGCCTTGGCCAGCGGCATCTGGGCGATCAGCATCAGCCCGGCGATGCCCAGCAGGTGCAGGAACACCACCCCGCCCAGCACGGCAGCGATCAGGGCGCTGATGGACGCCTGCTTGGGCGTGCGGCTGGGCAAACGCCCCATCAGCAGCCCCACCACCCCGGCGGCCAGGGCATAGCCGATCAAATACCCGGCAGAAGGCAGCATGAACACGCCAATCCCGCCGCGTCCCCCGGCCAGCAGCGGCAGCCCCACCGCCACCGCCAGCAGGAACAGGGCCATGGCCTGGAAGCCGCGTTTGCCGCCCAGCAGGCACCCGGCCAGCATGATGCCCAGCGACTGCAAGGTAACAGGCACGCCAAAGGGCAGGTCGATCTTCGGCACCAAACCCAGCACGGCCATCAGGGCTGCGAACAGGGCGACGGTGGACAGCGACTGGGCGCTGTTGCGGGTCAAAGTGGTCATGGGTTGCTCCCTTAAAAAATTCAACGTAATCAACCGCCCAGGCGCACGAACAGGGCGTCGGCCACGCGCCGTGCGGTTTGCAGCATATGCACCGCCAAAGGGGCCACCAGCCGCCAGCCGCCGCCGCGCCCGGTGCGCAAGCGGTAGGCATCGTCCAGCTTGCCCCACTGAATGAAAAAGTGTTCGGTAAAGCGCAGCATCAGCCCCAGTTGCAGGGACAGGCGCTCCGGATTCACGCCCAGCGGGCGCAGCGGTTGCAACAGCCATTCCAGCACCGCCACCACGTTGCCGGTGCGGGTCGTCACCGTCAGCGCCACCCCCAGGCTGGAGGCACAGAACAAGCGCAAGGCGCTGGCCACGCCCAGCTCCCAGGTGCCCATCCAGACGTGGAAACCGGCCACCAGCAGGGCGGCAACCAGCACCGCCCACAGCAGGCGCCGCGCCGGTTGCGTGGCCGGCCCCAGGCTGACCAACACCCCGGCGCACAGCGCCGCCCCGGCCCCCAGAACCCACAGCGATTGAAAAATAAAGAGAGCTAGCCCCGCAGCCACCAAGCCAAATAGCTTGTGTCCGGCCCGCAAACCGTGCAACCACGTGCGGTACTCGCTATACAAACTACCCATGCTGCGCCCATCCCTGGTCGATGCCCAGGCTGCGCACATGCGCCTCGTAGGCACTGCAAACGTCCGCGCCCGGCCCGTCCAGGCGCACCTGGCCCTGCTCCAGCCACAGCACGCGCGGGTAGTCGCGCACATAGTCCAGCACGTGGGTGGACACCAGCACCTGCTGCGGGCAGGCGGCAATGTCGGCGGCCAGCCGCAACTGCCCGGGCAGGTCGAGGCTGGCATAAGGCTCGTCCAGCAGCAGCACCTCGGGCTGGGCCACCCGCATAGCCAGCCAGCAGACCCACTGGCGCTGGCCCTGGCTCAAACTGCCCACGGCCCGCTGCCCCCAGTGCGCCAGACCGCGCTGCTGCAAGAAATCATCCACGGCCTGGGCCGCCTGCGCCCGGCTGCCGCTGTGGGCGCTGCGCCAGGACAGTTGCAGCTCCTCCTGCACGGTGGGGAAGATGATCTGGTCGTCCGGATTCTGGAACATCAGCCCCACCCGGCGGCTGGGCGCGTGGCTGCGTTCGGCGCTGTGCAGGGTGTCGCCCTGCCAGACGATCTGCCCCTGCCAGGGCACGTCCAGCCCGGCCAACATGCGCAGCAGACTGGTCTTGCCCGCGCCGTTGAAGCCGATCAGGCCGATGCGGGCTTCGCCCAACGACAGGTGCAGACCGGCAAACACCGGGGTTTGCCCCCGGCGCAAATGGATGTCCTGCAAATCCCAACCCTGCATCGTCATGAATCCGTCCCTGATGTGATGGGGGCGATTCTAGGAAGCCGCCCGCCACCCGGTCAGCCTCCCGGAGCGAAAAAGACCATGCGCTCCAACCGCCGCCATTGACCGGCAAATCCACGCAAAAATGCCGACCGAAGTCGGCATTTTGGATTCAATTGAGCACAAAGCCTGCAACTGCCGGCTTTTTGCAGCCAAAAACCGCCTATCCCCCGGTGACCGGCGGAAAAAATGCCACCTCATCGCCCGCTGCAATCGGCGCATCGGGCGGGCACATGTTCTGGTTCAGCGCCAAACGCACCGGCTGCGAGCCACACAGCGCCTGCGCGGCCTGGGCGCTGCGCCGGGCCAGTTCCTGGCGCAAGGCGGCCACGGTGGCGGCGCTGGTGGTCAGCGTTTCCGCGCCGGTGCCCATAGCCTCGCGGATCGAGGCAAAGTAACGCACGGTAATCGTCCTGGTCATGTCAGCAGCTCCGAAAAAGGCAAAAAGCGCACGCTGTCGCCGCGTGCAATCAGGGTCTGGGCCGGGTTGTCCACCAGGCCCTCGGCCCAAACGGTAGAGGTCAGCACGCCCGAATTCTGGTTGGCAAACAGCTCCAGCCGCCCCGCGCCATTGCGGCGCACGCGCAGGAACTCGCGGCGGCTGTCGGGCTTGCGGATGTCGAAATCGGCCAGCACCCAGTGGACTTGCGGCTGCACCACGCTGGCGCCCTGCAAGGCCAGCACAAAGGGGCGCAGCAGCATCAGCGCCGTAATCAGGCTGGACACCGGGTTGCCCGGCAGGCCGATAAAGTGCGCCTGCCCTGCGGTATTGCCGTCATGGCCGCTGCGGCGCAGATGGCCGAAGGCAAAGGGCTTGCCCGGCTTCATGGCGATCTTCCACAGCGACAGCGCCCCCAGTTGCTCGACCACCGGGCGCACATGGTCTTCCTCGCCCACCGACACGCCGGCGCTGGTCACCAGCAGGTCGCAATCCT
This sequence comes from Comamonas sp., assembly GCA_019104825.1. GTDB lineage: Bacteria > Pseudomonadota > Gammaproteobacteria > Burkholderiales > Burkholderiaceae_C > Comamonas > Comamonas nitrativorans. Next base: position 2,814 of record JAHRXD010000228.1, on the reverse strand, counting down.
CAGCAGCCTGGGCCAAGGCGGCGTGGGTGGCGGCCCGGTCATCGGGCAGGATGCCGCCATCGACCACCTCGCAACCCCAGCGCTGCAGCAGGCTGGCCAGCACATAGCGGTTGCTGTTAAAGATATGCCCCGGCGGCAAATCCTGCGGGGCGATGCTGCCAGGCAGCGCCAGCTCATCGCCCGTAGAAAACAGCGCCACCCGGGGCTGGCGCGTCACCGGCAGCTGCGCCAGCCCCAGGCTGGCCGCCAGCCCCAGCGCCGCAGGGGTCAGGCGCAGACCGGCCTGCAAGGCCGTGCTGCCCAGGGCAATGTCCTGCCCGGCACGGCGCACGAACTGGCCGAGTTGCGCAGCGGCGTCGAAGCGCACGCGGCCATCGGCCAGCACCGTGCATTCCTCCTGCATGACGACGGCGTCCGCCCCCGGCGGCAGCGGCGCCCCGGTAAAAATCCGCGCCACCGTGCCCGGTTGCAGCGCCGTGCCCACCTGCCCGGCGGGAATGCGCTGGCTGACGGGCAGCACCGTGCCCGCCGCCGATACCTCGGCGCTACGCACGGCGTAGCCGTCCATGGCCGAGTTGTCCAGCGGCGGCACCTGCAAGGGCGCAATGCAGTCCGCCGCCAGCACCCGGCCATCGGCCTGGAGCAAATCGACAGAGGCCCCGCCAGGGAGCGGCTGCGCCTGGGCCAGCAGAGCGGCCAAAGCGTCTTCTAAAGGAGTGAGTGGAGCGGCAGACATGGCAAATCAGGAAATTTTCGGTGGCACATACTGTAGCCGCTCCCCTTGCGCCAGCATCCAGGCGGCGATGGCCTCGGGCTGGTTCAAATCCAGCAGCGCGACATGCGCGGGCACGGGGTGGGGCAGGCTGTCCGGCGCATCGGTGGCCAGCGCCAGCACGCCGGGGTCGGTCCAACACAGCAAAGGACGCTCCGGCTTGCCCGGCGCAGGTGCACGCCACAGCTCGATTTTCGGCAGGTCGCCCTGCTTGAAGCCTTCGACCAGCGCCCAGTCCATGCCCGGGTCGAGCTGGGCCAGCATGGCGTGGACGTCCATGTCCTGCGGCACATCGAACTCCTGCACCAGGGCCATGCGCCGGTCGCACACCAGCAGCACCTGGCTGGCCCCGGCCTGGCGGTGGCGCCAGCTATCCTTGCCCGGCTGGTCGATGTCCACGTCGTGGTGCGCGTGCTTGACGGTGGCCACCCGCAGGCCCTGCCCGCGCAGCAAGGCGATGATTTTTTCCAGCAAGGTGGTCTTGCCCGTGCCGGAATACGCGGCGAAACCCAGGGCGTGCATGGCAATCCTTTTAGAACGTGTTTAGGTTCTTAGAACGTGTTTACGATCTACTGTTTTCAATAGCAAACGGCGCTTGATTTACAAGCGCCGTTGCCATTTTTAACCGATATTTTCAGTCGAGCCGATCGATCTCCGGTCAATCGCAATGCCGGGCGATATACGCTTTGACCTGGGTCACATCGGCAGGCAGCACCTGCACGCGCTTGGGCAGGCTCTCGATGCCGTCGAACTGCGCCGGGCGGTCCGGCTGGCGGCCCAGGGCTTCCTCGATGGTGGCGGCAAATTTGATGGGCAGTGCCGTCTCCAGCACGATCATCGGCTCGGCGCCCACATGCTCACGGGCCACCTTGATGCCGTCGGCGGTGTGGGTATCGACCATCTGCCCCAGGCGCCGGTAGCTGTCGCGGATGGTGGCCAGCCGGTCGGCATGGGTGCTTTTGCCGCTCACGAAGCCGAACCTGGCCTGGATGTCGGCAAAGACCGGGTCGGCGCTCAAGTCGAAGCGCCCTTCCCGCGCCACGCCCTGGGCAAACAGCGCCTGGGTGCGGGCACCGTCGCGGCCCACCAGATCGAAGATGAAACGCTCGAAGTTGCTGGCCTTGCTGATGTCCATCGACGGGCTGGACGTCTCGAACGTCGCCGCCGCGCCGCGCACCTGGTACACGCCGGTGCGGAAGAACTCGTCCAGCACATCGTTCTCGTTCGTGGCTACCACCAGTTTGGCAATCGGCAGGCCCATCTGCCGCGCGACATGACCGGCACAGACGTTGCCGAAGTTGCCGCTGGGCACAGTGAAGCTGACCTGCTCGGTATCGCTGCCCGTCACCTGGAAGTAGCCGGCAAAGTAATACACCACCTGCGCCAGCAGCCGCGCCCAGTTGATCGAATTGACGGTGCCGATCTTGTACTGCGCCTTGAACGCCAGATCGTTGCTGACGGCCTTGACGATGTCCTGGCAGTCGTCGAACACGCCTTCGATGGCGATGTTGTGGATGTTCTCGTCCTGCAGGCTGAACATCTGCGCCTGCTGGAAGGGACTCATGCGCCCGTGCGGGCTGGTCATGAACACGCGCACGCCCTGCTTGCCGCGCATGGCGTATTCGGCAGCGCTGCCGGTGTCTCCGCTGGTGGCGCCCAGGATGTTGAGCTCTTCGCCGCGGCGCGCCAGCTCGTACTCGAACAGGTTGCCCAAGAGCTGCATGGCCATGTCCTTGAAGGCCAGCGTGGGGCCGTTGGACAGGGCCTCGATCCACAGGCCGTCTTCCAGGTGGCGCAGCGGCACGATCTCGCCCGTGCCGAACACTTCGGCGGTGTACGTCTTCTCGCACAGGCGCTTCAGGTCCGCGGGCGGGATGTCGTCGATGTACAGCGACAGGATGCGGAAGGCCAGCTCGGCATAGCCTTGCGTGTGATAGGCGGTACGCAGCGCGGTCAGCTCGGCGTCGCTGATCTGCGGGTAGCGCTCGGGCAGGTACAGGCCGCCGTCGGGCGCCAGGCCTTCGAGCAGGATGTCGCAGAAA
>JAHRXD010000214.1 GCA_019104825.1 Comamonas sp. | reverse complement strand
CCTCTCCGGCGTCCTGCTGCCAGAAATCACCGGCGGGGAGGAGTACCTGGAGCTGCTGCGGGCCATGGCCGACACCGGCAAAGCCTGGGTGCTGGTAGATGGCAACGGCGAACTACTGGGCCTCTGGACCATCGAGAAGCTAGACCGCACCCGCACCCTCTTCTTCCAGGACGGTACCGCCCGCCGCATCGAATTCACCCTGGCCCTGGCCCGGGTGGATGACGACGACGTGGACCAACTCGGCGACCTGGAACTGGAAGAAGAACTGCACATCGACCCGTGACCCCCATGGAAATCAAGCGCGGCTACCCTCAACCCCTGTGGCGTCTCACACTTGCCAGCGAGGACATCACCCAGCGCATCCAGCCGCGGCTGATGCAGCTCACCCTCACCGACAACCGAGGCATGGAAGCAGATCAGCTCGACCTCACCCTGGACGACAGTGACGGCCGGCTGGACATTCCTACCCGGGGCGCCAGCATTCACCTGTCGCTAGGCTGGAGCGACACCGGGCTGATCGACAAGGGCAGCTATACCGTGGATGAGGTGGAACACAGCGGCACACCGGACCAGCTCACCATTCGCGCCCGCAGTGCCGACCTGCGCCAGGGCATCACCACAAAGAAGGAGCGCAGCTGGCACCAGACCACGGTGGGCGCCATCGTCCGCACAATTGCGGCAGAGAACGAACTGTGGCCATCCGTATCGCCGGATCTGGAAGCCCAGCCGGTGGCCCACCTGGACCAGACCAGCGAGAGTGATGCCAACCTGCTCACGCGCCTGGCGGAAATGTTCGACGCCGTGTCCACCGTCAAAGCCGGCCGGCTGCTGTTCTACAAGATCGGGCGCGGCATGACCGTGAGCGGCAAAGAACTGGGCCGGGTCAGCATCGCCCGCAAAGATGGCGACCGTCACCGCTTCAGCGTGGCCGACCGGGACGCCTGCACGGCGGTCACCGCCAGCTACTACGACACCAAGGCAGGAAAAAAGGCCGAGGTGACCATCCGGCGAGAAAAAGGCGAGGACGGGGAAAAGCTGGACCACAGCGGAGATAACACCAAGACTCTGCGCCACACTTACGCCAACAAGGCCAACGCCATGCTGGCAGCGAACGCCGCCTTGGATCAGGCTGCCCGGGGCGTCTCCACCTTCAGCCTCACCCTGGCCCGAGGCCGCCCCGACCTATTCCCCGAGCTGCCCGCCAGCGTCAGCGGCTGGAAGCCTGCCATCGACGGCACCGACTGGCTAATTGAAAAGGTCACCCACCGCCTGAGCCCCGGCGGCCTGGTCACCGAGCTGGAGTTCGAGCGGGGGATCGATGGGGAGGGCCAGGAAGAAGTCGCTGAGTGAAATAATTTCAAAAGGCGCTTTACTTATTTTTTAAGTAATATAAAATGAAGTCATGGAAGCACAACGCATCCACCCGACGGCCCCCGGTAGCGGGCCTCTCTGAAGGAGATCAAAATGAAAAAGACCGCCAAACCCGCAGCCAAGATCGTTATCAGTGCAGAAACCGCCGCCGAGCATTTCGAAATCATGGCCGCCCTCCTGATCGAATCCGCTGCCACTGAAAAGGCTGTTGAATTCGCAACCCGCCAGATCGAGGCCGTGCGCGCCAAGGGTGCCCAGTGGATGGCTGACCATGCTGCTGAACTCAACATCATCAGCAACCCCTCCCGTGATTTTTGCCCTGTCGCTGACAACCGCACCTTCCACCTCGGCAACATTCAAATGGCTCTGATGGCCAAGTAATCCACCAGCCGGGGCCAGGCCCCGGCCATTCGGGAGGTTCGATCATGAGCATTTTTTCAAAACTCGACAAAAAAGAGCGGCGCCAGGTGTTTTCAGGCGAGGCTGTTCCTGGTGATAGGATTCCTGCCGGCGACATCCTGCCGGACGGCACCGTCTTGGCCCATACAAAAGAAGGCTGGAACACCTTCCGCATGGTGTCCTGTCCGAGCGGGAAGGCCGTTTATGGCGCAGCGTCCCGCTGGTCATGTGACCTGAGCCTGAAGGGAAGCCAGCGCCTCGGCGAGCGGGTGTTGAATGGGTAACGAGCGCCGGAACTGGCACCGCCGCTGGATCGTTGATCTGGCGGCTGCCACCGCAAGCCACGACAGCGGCCTGACCGTGGCCTTTACCCCAGGCATCCAGATGCCGCGCCCGGAATGCGGAACCTACTGCAGCGCCGAAGGTGTGGGGGAGTGGACCGGCGCCCCGGCCCGTGGGGATGACACCCTGCGCGCCTGGTTGCTCCTGAACCCGAACCTGAAAGACCCGCCCAGCATCAATTCCCGCCTGGGCCGCCTCATGGAAGAAGCGGGCCGTGTTTGGGCCAGAGCTAATGCCGATGCCGCAAAGGGGCGCCCATGACCAGTGAACAACTCAAAGCCTGGCGCGCCGACATGGGCCTGACCCAGCAGGCCTCTGCTGATGCCCTTGGTGTCACCCTGGCGACATTCCAGCAATGGGAGCGGGGCACCAGCTTCGCGACGGGGAAGATCGTCACCATCGACCGGCGAACTGCACTTGCCTGTGCCGCCCTGCGTGCCGAGTTGGCCCCGGAAGGTGGCGCGGAATAACCCATAAAAAAGCCATGTAATACAAGCGCATACCGGGCCGCTTGTTTTTTGTGCGACTGGCTTAATAAGCCTCTTCGATGGCGGCGCCGCCTCGATCCAGCTGCCTGCGCTCAATGACCACCCTTTCGCCACTGTAATCGCGCCGGGTTCTGGCTGCACTGTCACGGCTTCGGCTTGGGGCGCTGGATGCGGCGGAAGCTCCGCGACTGCTGGTGTTGCCTGATGAGCAGACCTTCTTTGAACCGCTGACGGTTCCGTTGTTACAAATGAACTTGCCATTGGCGCAGTGGGAAACCCCGCCGGCGCCACGGTCACACGGCTGGCGGCCATTGGCTTGAGCGGGTAACGAAAGTACCAGGGCGGCGAAAGCGGCCAGGGCGGTGGCTACTACTTTGCACATAGCGCGCCCGCTCTATCTGTCAATTCCCCAAGCCCTGGAGTGTCCGGGGTTTTCAGCACCGCATCCGGTCGCGGCAGTCCGGCTGTGAGCGCCTTTCCGTTCAGGGCGTAGGCCATTCCATCGATCTCGAGCAGTCGCGCACCATCAGTGCAGCGCAAGGTGGCTTTGTCAGATTTCAGCGGCCACTTGTCGCCGAGTTCCGCGGCAGTTATCTCTACGCTGCTTGGGCTTCCACCGCAGGCGCAAACCAGCAGAGCTAGAGTGGTAATCCAAACTGTCTTGATCATATGCCCCCCTGAAAATATTTATAGCGGGTAGTCTAGCCTGTAATTGCGGGCGCTGCCCGTTCGTCAAATCATCGATCTGACAAGTAGTTCCATGGCCTTGATTTGGCTTACCCCGATCTTGCCAGCAGCGATGCCTGATTTCAGCGCATCCTGTAATGATTGAAGTCCCTGCCCAACATCAGTCGTGTAGCTAGCCGCAGGTTCCATGGCCGCGAGCCCTGTCCTCTGCCCGGTGATGATGTAGAAAACATCGGCCCCTGCTTTATGAATGCCCTGGAAGAAGGATGCGTCCGGTAATGGGTGCCCCTTCTTTTCATAGTTCACATAGGTCCGCAGCACCACCCCTCCAGCTGCGGCGAAGTCTGTCTGGTTCATGTTCAGACGTTTTCTTTCGTCCAGCAGACGGGCAGCAATTTGCATGTCCATTCAAAAATTCCCTTGACAACATGGAACGGACGTTCCAATATTGTGCATCACATCAAAACCGAATCATAACTTATGCAACAGAAGCAAAAACGAGAACGTGCGCCGACCGGCATTGAACGTCGGCACCCGATCTCAATGCGACTGAAGCCTGCAGAGCGTCAGCGGCTTGAGGCTGCGGCGGCTGCAGCCAATCAGACCCT
>JAHRXD010000194.1 GCA_019104825.1 Comamonas sp. | reverse complement strand
CTTGGCCAGCCCCATGGTGTTGTAGTTGGGGATGGAGCGCAGGGCGCCCAGGTAGGACAGGGTGAGCAGCGCCGACTTGTCGTTCAGGTAGGGCAGGGCGGCCTTGGCCATGGCCGGGAAGCTGTAGGCGCTGATGTCGTGGGCGATGCGGAAGTTCTCGCGCGTCATGCCGTCCAGGAAGTTGCCGGCGATTGCCTCGCGCGGGGCAAAGCCGATGCTGTGGACAAAGCCGTCGAACTTGCCCCAGACCGCGCCCAGGTCGGAAAACATTTTTTCAATCTGTGCATCGTCGGCCACGTCGCAGTCGAAGACCAGGGTGGAGTCGAACTCGGCGGCAAACTCGGTAATGCGGTCTTTGAAACGTTCGCCCACGTAGCTGAAGGCCAGCTCGGCGCCCTGGGCGCGGCAGGCTTTGGCAATGCCATAGGCAATCGAGCGGTTGGACAGGACGCCGGTAATCAAGAGTTTTTTGCCGGTCAGAAAACCCATGGTGCTTCTCCTAGAAAGGGGGGGGAAAGGCTGGAAAACAGAAAACCCCGGCGGCGCTTGCAGTCGCGCCGCCTGGGTGCTGGGGCAGAATTGTCGCATGTTGTGTACCCGAACTTCATTGCGTGCCGCCCTGGCATCCGGTCTGGCCGCATGTCTGCTGCTGGCCGTCCCGGCCGCCTGGGCCGATGCCGCCTATGCCCTGTGGGGCACGCCCAAATACCCGGCGGGCTTTGCCCATTTCGACTACGTGAATGCCCAGGCCCCTCAGGGCGGAACGCTGCGGCTGGTGAGCAATCTGCGCACCTCCACCTTCGACAAGTACAACCCCTTCACCATCAAGGGCAGCGCCCCGGCCTATCTGGCCCCGCTGATGTTCGACACCCTGCTGGTCGCCAGCATGGACGAAACCGCCACCGGCTACGGCCTGCTGGCCGAGGATGTGACGGTGGCCCCCGATCGCCTCTCGGCCACCTTCCGCCTGCGGCGCGGGGCGCGGTTTCACGATGGCGCTCCGGTGCTGGCCCAGGATGTCAAGCACAGCTACGACACCCTGGTCGGCCCGCACGCCATGCCCGGCTATCGCACGCTGCTGGCCGAGGTGGCCGAATGCCAGGTGCTGGACGAGCGCACCGTGCGCTTCGTCTTTACCGCGCCCAACCGCGAACTGCCGCTGACGGTGGGCACCCTGCCCGTCTTCAGCCGTGCCTGGGGGGCGGGCAAGCCGTTCGATCAGGTGGTGATGGAGCAGCCCATCGGCAGCGGCCCCTACCGCATCGGCCCGGTGCGCTTCGGCAAGGACATCACCTACGTGCGCGACGCCGACTATTGGGCCAGGGACTTGCCCGTGCGCGTGGGCACGTACAACTTCGAGCGCATCGAAATCAAAATCTACCGGGATCACACCGCGCGGCTGGAAGCGCTCAAGGCCGGGGAGTTCGACGTCATGCGCTTTTTCAGCGCGGGCGACTGGGCGCGGCGCGTGAATGGCCGCAAGTTCAACAGCGGCGAGCTGGTCAAGGGCGAATTTGCCCACCAGTTGCCCACGGGGTTCCAGAGCTACGTGCTGAACAGCCGCAAACCGTATTTGCAGGACGTGCGCGTGCGCGAGGCCTTGGGGCTGGCGCTGGATTTCGAATGGATGAACCGGCAGATGTTCTACGGCGCCTACCAGCGCGTGCACGGCATCTTCGGCAATACGCCCTGCGCCACCCAGGGCAGCCCCACGCCGGCCGAGCTGGCGCTGATGCAGCCCTTTGCCGCCACCCTGCCGCCCGCCGCCTTCGGCCCCATGGCCGAGCCGCCCAGCACCCGCCCGCCCGGCAGCCTGCGGGCCAACCTGCTCAAGGCCCGCGCCTTGCTGGAGGAGGCGGGCTGGACGGTGCAGGACGGCGTGCTGCGCAACGCCCAGGGCCAGCCCCTGGTGCTGGAATACCTGGACAGCAACGAGGGCGGCCTGCGCGTGGTCGCCCCCTGGCAGCGCAACCTGCAGAAGCTGGGCGTGCAACTGCGTTTCCGCTCGGTGGACTACGCGCTGTACGAGCAGCGGGTGCGCAAGTTCGACTTCGACATCATCAGCATCGCCTACCAGGGCACGAACAACCCGGGGCAGGAGCTGGCCGACCTGTTCGGCAGCCAGGCGGCTGACCAGGAGGATTCCGGCAACTTCCCCGGCGTGAAAAGCCCGGCGGTGGATGCCTTCATCCGCGCCATCGTCAGCGCCCCGACCCAGGAGGCGCTGCTGCCCGCCTGCCACGCGCTGGAGCGGGCCATTGCCCACGGCCATTACCTGATCCCGCAATGGTCGGGCGGCGCCCACCGCATGGCCTACAACGCCTGGCGTCTGGGCGTGCCGCAGACGCTGCCGCCCTATTCGATGGGGGAAGAATGGGTGTTGCAGACCTGGTGGTCTAAAAAACAATAGCTTCTTCCGCTGATGAATACATTGTTTTGGATATAAAACAATCGTAAATCGTTTAAATAAAATCGGTAGAAGCTATCAAATAAATCATCGCTCCTGCTGCTTGTGTGCGTACATCGCCGCGTCGGCGGATGCCAGCAGGGCGGCGCTGGTAGTGCCGTCACGCAGCAACTGGGCCACGCCGATGCTGGCACGCACCTGCAGCGCCCGGCCATTCCAGTCGATGGGCTGCTCGATGGCGTTGCGCAGGCGCTGCGCCAGGGCCTGGATGCTGCCTTCCACCGGGGCGTCCGGGGTCAGGACGACGAACTCGTCCCCGCCCAGGCGGGCCACCGTGTCGGTATCGCGCACGCAGCTCAGCAGGCGCCGGGCCACGGTCTTGAGTACGGCATCCCCGGCGGCATGGCCGTAGGTGTCGTTGATGGGCTTGAAACGATCCAGGTCCAGCAACAGCACGTGCCCCAGGGCGCGGGTGCGCTCGGCGCGGCGGATGGCCCGCTGCAAGTGTTCCTCCAGCAGCGTGCGGTTGCCCAGGCCGGTCAGCGGGTCGTGGCGGGCCTGGCGGCGCAGCTCCTGCACCTGGGTGTTGTAGGTGGCGGTGATTTCGGCCAGTTCCTCGGCCCAGTGGGCGGGGATGGGCGTCAGCTCCTGATGCGCCCGCATGGCTTCGCGCAGACGGTGCAGCGGGCGGCCGATGATGCGCCTGAACACCCAGGCCGCGCCTGTCAGCACGGCGGCCAGCATGGTGGCAAACACCACCAGTTGCAGCCCCACGTTGTGCGTCAGCGAGGTGCGAACCGACACCCCCGTGAACGTGATGGTCAGCGCCCCCACGCTGTAGCTGCGACCGGTGGAGGCGTAGTACAGCAGCGGCATGGTCAGGGTATGGAGGTCTGGCCCCTGCGCCTGGGTGCCGGCCTGCCAGGTGGTGGCGTTGCACTGGTCCTGCACCAGCACGCTGCGCACGTTGGGCTGGTCGGCCATGGCCTGCACCACGGCCTGGATGGTGGTGCCGTCGCAGTCCCACAGGGGCTTGACCAGGGCGGCGCCCAGCGTCACCAGGGTCTGGCTGCGCTGTACCTCGGCGTGGGCCAGTTGGCTGCGGTGGGTGAACCAGGTCGTGCTGGCTGCGGACAGGACAAACGCCAGCACCAGCAGCGGCAGCAACTGGCGAACGAAGCGGGTATGCAGTTTGCTTGGTTGGGGCATGGGGTGTCAGCCCAGCGCGGGCTGCAACAGCAGGTGCCGGTATTTTGGGGCGACCAGTTCTGGCCCGAACCAAGGGTTTTTCAGCGCAATCACGGTGCGGTCCCGCCATGCGGCCGGATCGGGCAGGGGGCGCAGCCGGTTCCAGATGCGCTCGAATTCCCCGTTCTGCACGATGCGGTCAAAGCCGGTTTGTAGTGCCGCGTACAGCCTGTCGGCATCGGGATGGGCGCTGACCCACAGCGCCCGGTACCACGGGTATTGCAGCAGCAGGTGCTGATCGAGTACCAGCTCCGGGTAGCGCTGCTGGAAGTGCGGCAGGAAGTAGTTGAGGGATTCCTCCAGCCCCATCGGGAACAGGTCGATCTGCCCGAAGGCCATCTGCTGGAAAAACTGTCCGTCCCGCCAGTTGGGGATTTCGCGCGTGGCGATACCGGCGGCACGGTAAATTTGCGCGTCCCACCAGCCGTTGCCCTGGCCGATGACGAAGCGGCGCAGGCCGCTCAGATCACGCACCTTGGCGAGTTTGTCGGCATCCTGCCGGGCCACGAAGCAGGCCCGCCAACCGAGCAGCCCGCGCTCCAGCGGGATGGGGACGAGGCGCAGCCTGCCCTTGCGCAGCAGCGCCAGCCGGTCGGGGGTGGTGGGCAGCAGGCTCAGGTGGACATTGCCCTGTTGCCCCTCGTACAGGTTGCGCTGTTCGGTCATGTTCGGGGTGGCCTGGAACGTCGCCGCAAAACCTGCTGCGGCCAGGGCGGCCTTGATCAAGGCGCTGGCATGGGCCAGCGAAGGTTCGGTCTGCACCAGAAAACGCGGCGCCTCATGCGCCGCAGCGGGCAGGCAAATGCCCGCTAGCAAGCCCAAAGCGCGACGTCGTGTATGCGAGTCGGGAGGAAACATGGGCGCCGATGATAGTGAAGAGGGCGGATTACTACGGTTTGTAACTGTCAAACATCTTCATCCCCCGGGGTGCGGGCTTTGCCACTGGCGGGCAATCCAGTGTGGCGGGCGGGACTTTGCGGCACAAGTGTTCAGCGTGGAAACCGGTGGTTAAACGCTGTTATGGGCTTTGGCAAAGGTCAAGATCACCTCGCGGATCAGCTTGCGCTGCGGGGCGGGCAGTTGCAGGAAGGCATCAAAGGTTTCACGCTCCAGGTAGCCCACGCCTTCTTCCCAGCGCTGGCGGCGTTCCTCGACGGATTGGCGCACTGCCTCGCCAAAACGCAGCACCTGCGGCTCCACCTTCAGGATCTCTGCCAGGGTGATGAGTTTGTCCTGTTCCGGAATGGATTCGCCGCGCAGCCAGCGCGATACGGCCTGAAACGTTACAGAGCGGCCCCAGTAGTGGGTGTTGAACAGATTGAGCAACACCGCCGGACGTGGCTCCAGGCCCGCCGCGCACATGGCTGCCTGCAAACGATTGGCAAATTCCCGCTTTTGATCCATCGCGCAAGGCTAAATTGCGATTGAATTTTTATTGAACTTTGTGTTGTAAGATCATTTCAATTTTTCATTCAATTACTGGTTCCATTTTTAACATGTATACAATATATTGCATTTCGGAAGACGTTTTGATCGTGCCACTTGCGGGCGGCACCAATGTGCCGTTGCCGCGCTGTGGTGGTGGACGCTACCGGCTCTCACTCACATACAAGCAAGGGATATGGCGATGAAAGACATGCGAATCTCAACCCGGCTGATGGCCGGTTTTGCCCTGATGGGCCTCTTGATCCTGGCGCTGGGCGGCGTGTCGTTATTGAAAAGCGCGGAACTGAAAACCGGCTTCGAAATAGTGACCGACGAGCGGATGCCCCGGCTGGCGGTACTCAACACCGTGAACCAGGAGCGCTCTGAAATCGCCATTGCTATGCGCGAGATGCTGCTGCTGGAAGCCGGGGCCGAACGCCAGCGGCGCCAGCAGACCATGCTGGACAACCGGGCCAAGATCAGGGCGGAATTGCAGCAGTTGGCCCAGGATGTGCAAAGCGCACGCGGCAAGGAACTGCTGGCCGATGTGGTGGCAGGGGAGCAGGACTATGTTGCAGTGCAAGACCAGTTCCTGGCGCTGATGGAGGCGCAGGACGAGGTTGCGGCACGGCAACTGATCTTCGTGCAGGCCCGACCAGCGTTGCAGGCTTTCAATCAGGCGGTGGAGGCGTTGAAGCGCTTTCAGGACGACCTGCTGGATGAGGCGGTGGCGCACGCCAATGCGGACGTGCGCTCCATCCAGACCTCGGTCGCCATCGCCATCCTCGTGGCGCTGGTGGTGGCCGTGCTGCTGGCACTGCGCACCACCCGCGCCATTACCGGGCCGCTGAACCAGGCGGTGCAGGTGGCCCAGGCCGTGGCGGCGGGCGATTTGTCCCAGCAATTCCAGGCCCGGGGCCGCAGTGAAACGGCGCAACTGTTGCTGGCCCTGCAACAAATGCTGCACAGCCTGCGCGAAGTCGTCGGGCAGGTGCGCAATGGCTCGGCCAGCGTGGCCAGCGCCAGCAGCCAGATCGCCCAGGCCAACCTGGACTTGAGTTCGCGCACCGAGGAGCAGGCCAGCGCCCTGGAGCAGACCGCCGCGTCAATGGAGGAATTGAGCGCCACCGTCAAGCACAACGCCGAAAACGCCCATCAGGCCAATCAGTTGGCCAAATCGGCCAGCGAAGTCGCTGCCCGTGGCGGCGCGATGGTCGATGGCGTGGTGGACACCATGCACGGCATCAACGACAGCTCGCACCGCATTGCCGACATCATCGGCGTGATCGACTCCATTGCCTTCCAGACCAACATCCTGGCGCTGAACGCTGCCGTGGAAGCGGCCCGCGCAGGGGAACAAGGCCGGGGCTTTGCCGTGGTGGCTAGCGAAGTGCGCACCCTGGCCGGGCGCAGCGCTGACGCTGCCCGCGAGATCAAGGGGCTGATCACCGACAGCGTGCAGCGCGTGGAGCGGGGCACCGAACAGGTGAACCAGACCGGTGCGACGATGCAGGAGATCGTCACCGCCATCCGCCGCGTGACCGATCTGATGGGCGAAATCAGCGCCGCCAGCCGCGAGCAAAGCACGGGCGTCGGGCAGGTGAGCGAGGCCGTCACCCAGATGGACCAGGTCACTCAGCAGAACGCGGCTCTAGTCGAAGAAATGGCCGCTGCCGCCAACAGCCTGCAAGGGCAGGCGCAGGAGCTGGTCGGCTCCGTCGCCGTGTTCCGGATGGGGGACGAGGGGCTGGAGCCTGCCCGCAAACGCAGCGCCCCAGGCGCCAGTGCGCAGGCAGCCTTGTCGCCAGCGGCACCGCTGCCCCGGCTTGCGGGTTAGAGACGACGAGAGAAGGTCGGCCCCGGCTGCCCGCATCGCATAATCGGCCACCATGCTGGCCTACATCCTCAAGCGCATTCTGCTCATGCTGCCCACCTTGCTGGGGGTGCTGCTGCTGACGTTCATCGTGATCCAGTTCGTCCCCGGCGGCCCGGTGGAACAGTATCTGGCCGAGGCCAAGGCGGGCGCGGGTACGGGGGGCGAAGGTGCCGCCCTGGCCTACCGGGGCGGGCAGGGTGTGGACGCCCAGCGCCTGGAAGAAATCAAGGCGCTGTACGGCTTCGACAAGCCTGCGCCCGAGCGCTTCGTGCAGATGCTGGGCCAGTTCGCTCGCTTCGACCTGGGGCGCAGCTTTTTCCAGAACAAGGATGTCTGGCAGCTCATCCAGGAAAAGCTGCCCGTCTCGGCCAGCCTGGGGCTGTGGACGTTCTTTATCAGCTACCTCGTCGCCGTGCCGCTGGGCATCGCCAAGGCAGTGCGGGCCGGTTCGCGCTTCGACCTTGTCACCACGCTGCTGATTCTGGTGGGCTACGCCATCCCCGGTTTTGTGCTGGGGCTGGCGCTGCTGGTGATTTTTGGCGGGCAGTTGCAGTGGTTCCCGCTGCGCGGTCTGACCTCGGCGAATTGGGAGGATTTGAGCCTGTTGGGCAAGGCCGCCGATTACCTGTGGCACATCGCCCTGCCGGTCACGGCGATGGTGGCGGGCAGCTTCGCCGTGACGGCCATGCTGACCAAGAACGCCTTTCTGGAAGAAATCCGCAAGCAGTACGTGCTGACGGCCCGCGCCAAGGGGCTGAGTGAACGGCAAGTGCTGTACCGCCACGTTTTCCGCAATGCACTGCTGCCCATCGTCACGGGCTTTCCGGCCGCCTTCATCGGCGCGTTCTTTACCGGCTCGCTGCTGATCGAGACGCTGTTCTCCCTCGATGGCCTGGGCCTGCTCAGCTACGAAAGCGTTATCCGTCGCGATTACCCGGTGGTGCTGGGCACGCTGTACCTGTTTACCTTGATCGGTTTGGTCACCAAGCTGATTTCCGATCTGTGCTACGTCTGGGTGGATCCGCGTGTCAAATTCGATTGAAGCCACGGCAGGTATGCCGATGCAGGGACAAATCCAAGCGCTTTTGCAAGCAGTGCAAGATCGTCTGCCCGGGTTGCTGGCGATATATGGTTTCGGTAGCCGTATCCAGGGCCATGCCAGAGCCGACAGCGACCTGGACATGGCAGTGCTGGTCGAAGGCTATGCCGATCCCTGGTTGCTGTGGACGCTGGCCGCCGATTTGGAGGCCATCATGGCTTGCCCGGTGGATTTGCTCGATTTGCGTGCAGCGTCCACGGTGATGCAGTACCAGATTTTGACCACCGGCCAGCGCTGGTGGGCGCGGGACGTGCGGGCAGGATTGTTTGAAAGCGCAGTGCTGAGTGAAAAAACCGCTTTGGATCAGGCCAGGGCGGGCGTGTTGGCCGATATCCAGGCGCGAGGGAGTGTGTACGGTGGATGATGTTCTGATCAATAAAGCAGCAACCATAGAGCGCTGTGTCGCGCGGGCACGGGAAGAGTACCTTGCTGAGCCGGAGAGCTTTTCTACCAACTTCACGCGCCAGGATGCCGCCATCCTGAACGTGCAACGCGCTTGCGAAGCGGCGCTGGACATGGGGCAGCATCTCGTGCGCCGTGACCGCCTGGGGGTGCCGCAAAGTGCCCGCGATGTCTTTGCCCTGCTGGCCCAGGCCGGGCGTATTTCCCCGAATCTGGCGCAAGGCTTGCAGCGCATGGTCGGTTTTCGCAACATTGCGGTACACGATTACACCCACCTGCAACTTCCCATCCTGGTGAACATCATCGAAAGGCACCTGGACGATTTTCTTGCGTACGGCAAAGCTTTGTTGCTGAGTGAACCCGGTGCCGATTAGCCTGATGCACGCCGCTTCCATCTCCCAATCCCCCGCCCGTCGTGCTTGGCAGCGCTTTGCCCGCAACCGCCTGGGTTTTTACAGCTTGCTGCTGTTTGTGGCGCTGGTGGTCATCAGCCTGGGCGCGGAGCTGGTCAGCAACGACCGGCCCCTGCTGGTGCGCTACCAGGGGCAGTTCTATACCCCGCTGTGGCAGGACTACCCGGAAACCACCTTTGGCGGGGATTTCCAGACGCCGACCGATTACCTCGACCCCTTCATCCAGGCGCAGCTGAACCAGCCGGGCAACTGGGCGCTGTTTGCGCCCAACCGCTATGGTGCAGGCACAATCAACTACTTTGCCGAGCAGCCCAACCCCGCGCCGCCGTCCCGCGCCAACTGGCTGGGCACGGACGAGCGCGGGCGCGACATGCTGGCGCAACTGCTGTACGGTTTTCGCGTCAGTGCCTGGTTTGCCCTGGCGCTGACGGCGGTCGGCGTGGTGCTGGGCGTGCTGGCCGGGGCGGTGCAGGGCTTTTTTGGCGGCAAGACGGACCTGGCCTTTCAGCGCTTCATCGAAATCTGGGGTTCGATGCCGGAGCTGTACCTGCTCATCATCTTCAGCGCCGTGCTTTCGCCCAGCATCGGCCTGCTGCTGGTGCTGCTCTCGCTGTTCGGCTGGATGGCCCTGTCCGACTACGTGCGGGCCGAGTTCCTGCGCAACCGCCAGCTCGACTATGTCAAGGCGGCGCGGGCGCTGGGGGTGTCCAACGGGGCCATCATCTGGCGGCATATCCTGCCCAACAGCCTGACGCCGGTGGTCACCTTTTTGCCGTTTCGCATGAGTGCGGCGATCCTGGCGCTGACCTCGCTGGACTTTCTTGGCCTGGGCGTGCCCCCCGGCACCCCCAGCCTGGGCGAACTGCTGGCCCAGGGCAAGAACAACGTCGATGCGTGGTGGATTTCGCTGTCCACCTTCGGCGTGCTGGTACTCACCTTGCTGCTGCTGACCTTCATGGGCGATGCCCTGCGCGATGCGCTCGACCCGCGCAAGGCGCAGGCGTGACTTTCAGAGGAGTTGGATATGGCCAAAATACAAGTCAAGGGCACCGCAGTGAATGTCATCTCCAGCACCAAAGCAGATGATTTCATTTCCCTGACCGACATTGCCCGCTACAAGGACAGCGAGCGCACCGACTACATCATTCAAAACTGGCTCAGGAACCGCAACAGCATTGAATTTCTAGGTATATGGGAGCAGCTCAACAACCCTGATTTCAAACCCATCGAATTCGATGGGATTAGAAATCAGGCGGGCCTGAACAGTTTTGTTCTGACCGCCAAACGCTGGATTGATGCCACCGGGGCCATTGGCATCACTGCCAAGGCCGGACGCTATGGCGGTACCTATGCGCACAAGGACATCGCATTTGAGTTTGCCTCCTGGGTGTCGGTGGAATTCAAGCTTTATCTCATCAAGGAATTTCAGCGCCTCAAAGAAACCGAGCGCGAGCAGCTTGGCTGGGACATCCGCCGCAATCTCACCAAGATCAATTACCGCATCCACACCGATGCGATCAAGGCGCACCTGATTCCGCCGCAGCTTACCGCTGCCCAAACCAGTCTGATCTACGCCAGCGAGGCCGACTTGCTCAACATGGCCCTGTTTGGCAAAACGGCCAAGCAGTGGCGCGATGAAAACCCCGGTAGCAAAGGCAATATCCGCGACGAGGCCAATGCCGCCCAGCTGGTGTGTCTGGCGAACCTGGAAACGCTGAATGCCCACTTTATTCAGCAAGGGCTGCCGTCGTCCGAGCGCCTGGCCTTGCTCAACCGCACGGCCATCGGGCAAATGCAGGTGCTGCTGGCCGATCGCCGGATTCCGCGCCTGGAGGGCAACACCCTGTGATGGCAAAAGAAGCATCGACGGCCACGGCGCAGCCCCTGCTTCAGGTTGAAAACCTGCGCGTGTGCTTCGGCAGCAAGCCTGTCGTCCAGGGCGTGAACTTCACCCTCCACGCCGGGGAGAAGCTGGCCCTGGTGGGCGAATCCGGTTCCGGCAAATCCGTCACGGCGCTGAGTTTGCTGCGGCTGGTGGAGGCGGCCGCCATCAGCGGCCAGGCCCGGCTGAACGGGCGCGATCTGCTGGCCCTGTCCGAGCGGGAATTGCGCGGCGTGCGCGGCAGCGACGTGGCGATGATTTTTCAGGAGCCGATGACCGCGCTCAACCCGCTGATGCGTATCGGCAGCCAGATTGCCGAGGTGCTTCAGCTCAAGCAAGGGCTGGCCGCGAAGGCCGCCTGGGCGCAGGCCGTGGAACTGCTGGCGGCCACGGGCATCCCGGAGCCGGCACAGCGGGCGCAATCGTGGCCGCACCAGCTCTCCGGCGGGCAGCGCCAGCGGGCCATGCTGGCGATGGCGCTGGCCAGCCGCCCCAAGCTGTTGCTGGCCGATGAACCCACCACGGCGCTGGACGTGGCGCTGCGCGGGCAGATGCTGGCGCTGCTGTCCGACCTGCAACGCCAGACCGGCATGGCCGTGCTGCTCATCACCCACGACCTGCATCTGGTGCGCCGCTTTGCCGACCGCGTGGCCGTCATGCAGCACGGCCAGATCGTCGAGCAGGCCGCCACGGCCGACCTGTTTGCCCGCCCCGGACATCCGTACACGCGCCAGTTGCTGGACAGCACGCCGCAGCGCCAGATAGCGCCCGCGCAGGACGATGCTGCCGTGCAAATTGCCGCCAAGGGGTTGCGCGTGACCTACCCGACGGCGCTGCCCGGCATCCGGGGTTGGTTCAAAAAAGGCGAATTTGCCGCCGTGCAGGCGGCCAGTTTTACCTTGCGCCAGGGGCAGACCCTGGCGGTGGTGGGCGAATCCGGCTCCGGCAAATCCACCCTGGCCCAGGCCGTGCTGGGCCTGCTGCCCAGCCAGGGGCAACTGACCATTGGCGGCCAGCCGTGGCAGCAACCGGCCACGCGCAACAGCCCGACCAACCAGGCGCTGCGCCGCGTGGTGCAGGTGGTGTTCCAGGACCCGTTCTCGGCCCTCTCGCCGCGTCTGACGGTCGAGGCCATCGTGGGCGAGGGTCTGCGCGTCCACGCACCGGAACTTGGCCCGGCAGAGCGCCGCCAGCGCGTGTTGCAAGCGCTGGCCGAGGTCGATCTGCACCCGCACGCCTTCCCCGGCCTGCTGGAGCGGTATCCGCACGAGTTCTCCGGCGGCCAGCGCCAGCGGCTGGCCATTGCCCGCGCCCTGATCCTGCAACCGCAGGTGCTGGTGCTGGACGAACCCACCAGCGCTCTGGATGCCCGCATCCAGAAGCAAGTGCTGGCGCTGTTGCAGCAACTGCAACGCGAGCGCGGGCTGGCCTACCTGCTCATCACGCACGACATGGATGTCGTCCGCGCCACGGCCCACCACGTGCTGGTCATGAAAGATGGCGCGGTGGTCGAAGCGGGCAGCGTGGATGCCGTGCTGGATGCGCCGCAGCATCCGTATACGCAGCAATTGGTACAGGCAACGTTGTAATCATTGAAAAGAGAGCTGCTTCCGCTGTCTATCATTGGATTTCAGGTACTTTTCTATCTGAAATCGTTGAAATACCAGCGGAAGCAGCTCTCTTCTTCTATGTTTTGAATGCAGGCCGGACGTGGCCCGGCAGGGAATTTCCGGCGCCTTGGTGCCAGTGGCGTCTGGATATGAAAGAATGCAGGGTTTTTCAACTTACCCACCATCCCTTTGGAGAAATCGTCATGGGCAACAAGATCGTTACTGAAGCCGACCGCAAACGCGCACCCCGTCCCGTTCCCCCTAACGGCTACGCCGTGCCCACCGGTGGCCGTGGCCAGCGCGTGAGCCTGGAGCGCGGTTCGCATACCCGCTTCAAGAAGAATCCCGGCAAGCGCCACGGCTAAGCCACGGCTCTCGGTAGACACCCGTGTGGCAGCGCCTGCGCTGCAGTGAAGGCCCCGCGCATCCGTCCGGGGCTTTTTATTTGGAGGTTCACGTTCATGCCGCAATCCGAAGGGGATTGGTACGTCGTCTGCCTGTGCGCCCAGTGGTGCGGGACGTGCCGGGAGTATTTCGACGGTTTCATGGCGCAGCAGGGCAGCGGTGCGACGGTGCGCTATTGCTGGGTGGATGTCGAGGACGAGGCGCACGCCGATCTTTTGGCCGACTGGGAGATCGAAACCTTTCCCACGCTGCTGATCGCCCAGGGGCAGCGGCCCGTTTTCATGGGCGTACTGCCGCCGCAGTTGTCTGTGCTGCAACGGCTGGTGCGTTCCTGCATGGTCGAAAATCCCGCCCCGGTGGGGGTGGATGCGGCGGTGCAGGCCCTGTGGACGCAGTTGCAGCCCAGGTTGGCTGCGCACGGGATGTAAAAACGGGCCGCGTCAGGGCGATTTCCCCCGGGGGGTGCATTGCATATCAATGGTTTGCGGGCTATAATCTGCGGCTCACGACCAAACGGGCGGGTACACACCGCCCGTTTTTTTTGGTCGTTTGTTTTTAATCTGGAAAATCCAAGCGAGGGATTGACGCAGTGGCATTGCAGCAAATTGTTGAGCAGACAGTAACCGGCCTGGGGTATGACTTGGTAGAGATCGAGCGCTCTGCCGGCGGTTTGCTGCGCATCACCATTGACCTGCCCTGGCAGCCCCCGGCAGAAGGCGACGCGCCTGCGCCCGAGGCTTTCATCACGGTGGAAGACTGCGAAAAAGTCACCCGCCAGCTCCAGTTTGCGCTGGAGGTCGATGGCGTCGATTACCAGCGCCTGGAAGTGTCCTCGCCCGGCATCGATCGCCTGCTGCGCCATGCGCAGGATTTCGAGCGCTTTGCCGGCGAACTGGTGGACATCACTTTGAAAGCCCCCATCGGTGCGGCCGCCCAGGGGCAGGTGAACGCCAATCGCAAGAAATTTCGCGGCACGCTGGAGCAGGTGGATGCGCAAAGCTGGCAAATCGTCTGGAGCGATGAGCCGCCGCGCAAGCCCGGCCAGCGGGTCAGCAAGAAGCGCGAACCCGCGCCCCTGCAGGCGCTGGGCTTCGTGCTGGATGAGTTGCAAGAGGCCCGCTTGGCGCCGGTGGTCAGTTTTAAGGGGCGTGCTGCCAAGGCGTCGTAAGGCCGGCAGCGGGCTGCAGGAAAAAATAGTCGAAAGAAGTGTGCGTCCCGCAAGGCGGCGCACACCATGAATGCAAGAACGAAGGAGTGTGGTCGCATGAATCGCGAGCTGTTGATGTTGGTAGAAGCCATTTCGCGTGAAAAAAATGTCGAGCGCGATGTGGTGTTGGGGGCGGTGGAGCAGGCGTTGGCGCAGGCGACCAAGAAGCTGTTTGACGGCGAGGTGGATATTCGCGTGACGATCGACCGCGAATCGGGCAATTACGACACCTTCCGCCGCTGGCTGGTGGTGCCGGACGATGCCGGTCTGCAAAACCCGGAAGCGGAAGAGCTGCTGATGGACGCCGAAGATCGCCAGCCCGGCGTGCAGGTGGGCGATTACATCGAAGAACAGATCGAGTCGGTGCCCATTGGCCGCATCGGCGCGATGACCGCCAAGCAGGTCATCCTGCAAAAAATCCGCGATGCCGAGCGCGAAATGCTGCTGGGCGAATTCATGGCCCGTGGTGAAAAAATCTTTACCGGCACCGTCAAGCGTCTGGACAAGGGCGACATCATCGTCGAATCCGGGCGTGTCGAAGGGCGCCTGAAGCGCGGCGAAATGATTCCCAAGGAAAACCTGCGCAGCGGCGACCGCGTGCGGGCCATGATCATGGAAGTCGACCTGACCCTGCGCGGCGCCCCCATCGTGCTGTCGCGGGCGGCCCCCGAATTCATGATCGAGCTGTTCCGCAACGAAGTGCCCGAGATCGAACAGGGCCTGCTGGAAATCAAGAGCTGCGCCCGCGACCCCGGCAGCCGCGCCAAGATTGCCGTCATCAGCCACGACAAGCGCGTCGATCCCATCGGCACCTGCGTCGGCGTGCGCGGCTCGCGCGTCAATGCCGTGACCAACGAGCTGGCCGGCGAGCGCGTGGACATCGTGCTGTGGAGCGAAGACCCGGCCCAGTTCGTCATTGGCGCCCTGGCGCCGGCCAACGTGCAGTCCATCGTCGTCGACGAGGAAAAGCACGCCATGGACGTGGTGGTCGATGAAGAAAACCTGGCGATTGCCATTGGCCGTGGCGGCCAGAACGTGCGCCTGGCCTCCGACCTGACCGGCTGGAAGATCAATATCATGGACGCCGCCGAATCGGCGCAGAAGCAGGCCGAGGAAACCGATTCGGCCCGCAAGCTGTTCATGGAAAAACTGGATGTCGATGCCGAGCTGGCCGACATCCTGGTCGAGGAAGGCTTTGGCAGTCTGGAAGAAGTGGCCTACGTGCCGCTGGCCGAGATGCTGGAGATCGAAGCCTTCGACGAAGAAACCGTCACCGAGCTGCGCACCCGCGCCAAGGATGCCCTGCTGACCCAGGAAATCGCCCAGCAGGAAAGCGTCGGCCAGATTGCCGAAGACCTGCGCACCCTGGAAGGCGTGACCCCCGAAATCCTGGCCAAGCTGGCCGAAGGCGGGGTCTTGACCCGGGACGATCTGGCCGATCTGGCCATCGATGAATTGACCGACCTGACCGGACAAAGCGCCGAAGAGGCTACCGCCTTGATCATGAAGGCGCGGGCACACTGGTTCGACCAGGATCAGGAATAAGTAAGGGAGGAAAGAACGAGATATGTCATTGAATACCGTTGCCGAGTTTGCGAGCGAACTCAAAAAATCCCCCGAAGACCTGCTGGAACAGCTCCAAGCCGCAGGCGTAGCCAAGACCTCGAAGAACGACCCCTTGACCGATAACGACAAACAGCAACTGCTGGCCCATCTGAAAACCACCAGTGGCGTCAGCGAGGGCGGCGAGCGCAAGAAGATCACGCTGACCAAGCGCTCGACCAGCGAAATCAAGCAGGCCGACGCCACCGGCAAGGCCCGCACGATCCAGGTGGAAGTGCGCAAGAAGCGCACCTTCATCCAGCGCGAAGACCCGACCGAAGTCGCCGCCCGCGCCGCGCAGGCCGCCCAGGCTGAGCAGGAGAACAAGGAGCTGGCCCGCCGCGAGGAACAGGCCCGCCAGCAGGCCGCTTCGATCGCCGTGCAGGAAGCCGAACTGGCCCAGGAACGCGCCGAGCGTGAAGAACGCGAGCGCAAGGAACGCGAGGCCGAGGAACGCGCCCGCGCCTACGCCCAGGCCGAAACCGCCAAGCTGCGCCAGGCCAAGGAAGCCAAGAAGGAAGCCGCTGCCGAAGCCGCTGCCGCTGCTGCCGAGCGCGTCAAGGCCCAGGAGGAAGCCCGCCAGCAGGCCGAGCAGGAAGCCCAGCAACGCGCCCAGGAAGAAGCCGAGCGTGCCAAGGACCTGGAAGACCGCCGCCGCAAGGCGCTGGCCGAGGCCGAGGCCATCCGCGCCATGATGGCCGCGCCCAAGAAGGTGCTGGTCGCCAAGAAGCCGGAAAAGCCCGAAGAAACGAAAAAGGCGGCTGCCGCCACCGCGCCGGCCACTGCTGCCAAGAAAGCACCGACGGCGGCCAAGCCTGCCGAGGGCGCAGCCGGTGGCCGCAAGGAATCGAAAGAGGTCAAATCGTCCAAGCTGTCTTCGAGCTGGGCCGGTGACGACAGCGCCAAGAAAAAGGAAATCAAGACCCGTGGCGATTCCAGCGGCGGTGTCGGCAACCGTGGCAACAACTGGCGTGCCGGCGGCAACAAGGGTGGTCGCCGTGGCAACGACCGCCATGACCGCCACGAGCAGCAGCAGGCCCAGCAGCAGGAGTTCCGCTCCCTGGAAATCTCGGTGCCCGAAACCATCACCGTGGCCGAACTGGCGCACAAGATGGCCGTGAAGGCCTCCGAGCTGATCAAGGTGCTGATGAAGATGGGCCAGATGGTCACCATCAACCAGCCGCTGGACCAGGACACGGCCATGATCGTGGTCGAGGAAATGGGCCACACCGCCAAGATCGCCGCGCTGGACGACCCCGAAGCCTTCAGCGAAGAGGACGCCGCCCAATACACGGGCGAGCTGATCTCGCGTGCCCCGGTGGTCACCGTCATGGGCCACGTGGACCATGGCAAGACCTCGCTGCTGGACTACATCCGCCGCACCAAGGTCGCCTCGGGCGAGGCGGGCGGCATCACCCAGCACATCGGCGCCTACCACGTCGAGACGCCGCGCGGCATTGTCACCTTCCTGGACACCCCGGGCCACGAGGCGTTCACCGCCATGCGTGCCCGTGGCGCCAAGTCCACCGACATCGTGATTCTGGTGTGTGCCGCCGACGACGGCGTGATGCCCCAGACCAAGGAAGCCATCAAGCACGCCAAGGCGGCGGGCGTCCCCATCGTGGTCGCCCTGACCAAGGCCGACAAGCCCGATGCCAGCCCCGAAAAGGTCAAGCAGGAGCTGGTGGCCGAGCAAGTGGTGCCCGAGGAATACGGCGGTGATTCGCCCTTCGTGGCCGTGTCGTCCAAGACCGGCATGGGCATCGACGAACTGCTGGAGCATGTGCTGCTGCAGGCCGAAGTGCTGGAGCTGAAAGCCCCGGCAGACGCTGCCGCCAAGGGCCTGGTGATCGAGGCGCAGCTGGACAAGGGCCGCGGCCCGGTGGCTACGGTGCTGGTGCAGTCCGGCACCTTGAAGGTCGGCGACATCGTGCTGGCCGGCCAGACCTATGGCCGCGTGCGGGCCATGCTGGACGAGGACGGCAAGACGGCCAAGCAGGCCGGCCCCTCCATCCCCGTGGAAATCCAGGGTCTGTCCGACGTGCCGCAGGCCGGTGACGAGTTCATGGTCATGGCCGACGAGCGCCGTGCCCGCGAACTGGCCACCTATCGTGCCGGCAAGTTCCGCAACACCAAGCTGGCCAAGCAGCAGGCGGCGAAGCTGGAGAACATGTTCTCCGAGATGACCTCTGGCGACGTGCAGACGCTGCCGCTGATCATCAAGGCCGACATGCAGGGCTCGCAGGAAGCGCTGTCCACCTCGCTGCTCAAGCTCTCCACCGAAGAGATCAAGGTGCAGATCGTCTACTCCGGCGTGGGTGGCATCAGCGAATCGGACGTGAACCTGGCGCTGGCCTCCATGGCCATCATCCTGGGCTTCAACGTCCGCGCCGACGCCCAGGCACGCAAGACGGCCGAAGGCAACGATGTCGATATCCGCTACTACAACATCATCTACGACGCGGTCGAAGAGGTGAAAGCGGCCATGTCCGGCATGCTGGCGCCCGAGCAGCGCGAAGAAATCATCGGCCTGGCCGAGATTCGCACCGTGTTCGTCGCC
>JAHRXD010000191.1 GCA_019104825.1 Comamonas sp. | reverse complement strand
CGCCAAGATGCTGCTCATCACCCGCCGCGACAAGCGCACCGGGCAACTGCAGCGCTACGGCCACCTGTCCACCGGCAACTACAACGCCCGCAGCGCCCGGCTCTACACCGACCTGAGCCACCTGACCTGCGATGCCGCCATCACCGAGGACATGGATGCGGTGTTCCGCCACCTCTCCAGCCACAACCGCCTGCCGACGCTGCAGCACCTGGTGATGGCCCCCTTCCACCTGCATGGCCGGATGCTGGAGCGCATCGGCCAGGCCGCCAGCGCTGCCGCCAAGGGCAAGGATGCCCGCATCGTGCTGAAGATGAATGCGCTGACCGACGAGGCGCTGATCGCTGCCCTGGTCGAGGCCGGCCGCCAGGGCGTGCAGATCGACCTGATCGTGCGCGGCGCGTGCATGCTGCCCGCGCAGGTGCCGGGCAGGACGGAGAACATCCGCGTGCGCTCCGTCATCGGGCGCTTTCTGGAGCATTCGCGGGTCTTTTACTTCGCCTGGGGGACGCACGAAGTGCTGTACCTGTCCAGCGCCGACTGGATGAGCCGCAACATGCTGCGCCGCGTGGAACTGGCCTGGCCGGTACACAACCGCGTGCTGCGCCAGCGCATCGTCGACGAATGCCTGGCTGCCTACCTGCACGATGACCGCGATGCCTGGACGCTGGGCAGCGACGGGGTTTATGCGCGTCCCATGCGGCCCGGGGAGGGGCTGGGGGCGCAGCGGCAGTTGATGGGGAATTACGGTGGAGGGAAGGGGTGAGTGGTGTTTTTCACTGTGTTTTTGTCGGTTTTTTGAGTTTTAAAAACAATAAAAAAACGCCTTTGCAGGGCAACCCGCAAGCACAACAAGAACACCGTTGCAACAGCCGTCACCCCGAAAACAACTATCACAAGCCGTAAGCCATATCCACCACTACCCCCCACGGCGTCTTTCCCCAGGCCTGCCCCTCCAGCGCCAGCAAACGGGCCGATTGCGGATAGGCGCTGGCCCAGCCGGCCGGGGCGTGCAGTCGGCAGTCCGTGCCGTTGCGGGTCAGGGTGATGCCGGTCAGTTGCGGGTCACGCCGGGCGTGGCAGAGCTGGATCGCCAGGCGCAGCACCAGCAGCGGCAGGGCCAGGGCGGGGTCGGCAATGGCATCGCCCAGCTTGCGCAGCTTGCCCTGGTGGCCCAGCACCAACTGGCTGATGCGCTGGCGCAGGCCGTCGTCCCAGGTGGCGTGGGCGCAGTGCCGCAGGATGTAGGCGCCGTGGTGGTGGTAGTCGTTCAAGGCCACGCGCATACCCACCTCATGCAGCAGGGCGGCGATGCGCAGGGCCTGGGTGGTGATGGCAGCGTCTGCTGCATCTGCCTCGGCGGGACGCAGGCTGTTCCACAGGGTGGTGGCGACGCGACAGACGCGCTCGGCCTGGGCGGTGTCCACGCCAAAATCCTGTTGCAGGGCGAGGATTTCGGCGGCCTCCTTGTCGGCGGGCGGTTCGTGTTCCAGCAGGTCGTGCAGCACGCCCTGGCGCAGTGCGCCCTGGGCCACTTCCAGCTCGGCAATGTCCAGCAGTTCCACCACGGCCAGCATGACGCTGATGCCCCCGGCCAGCACCGGGCGGCGTTCTTCCTTCAGCGCGGGCAGGCGCAACTGGTCGATGTGGCCGGCCTGCAGCAGCAATCCCTGCAGGTGGCGCAGCTTGTGCGGGGTGATGACGCGGCCATCCAGCCCCAGGGCGGTCAGGATTTCGCCCAGCGCGTTGGCCGTACCGGACGAGGCATAGGCGCAATCCCACGCCGTGCCCGGATAGGCCGTGCAGGCGGCGGCCAGCGTGCTTTGTGCAGCGGCGATGGCGGCGGCAAAGCTTGCCTTGTCCAGCACGCCGTCGGCAAAGAAATGGCTGCTCCACGACACGCTGCCCAGCGCGAACGAGGCGCATTGCAGCGCCTGGCTGTGCTGGCCAAGGGTGATTTCGGTCGAGCGCCCGCCAATGTCGATGACCAGCCGGCGCTGCTGGCTGGGCGCCAGGGCGCTGGCCACGCCCCGGTAGATCAGGCGGGCTTCTTCTTCGCCCGGGATGATGGCGATGGGAAAGCCCAGCAGCTCGCTGCCGCGCTCGATGAACTCCGCACGGTTGCGTGCCTCGCGCAGGGTTTGCGTGGCCACGGCGCAGACCTGGGCCGGGGCGAAGCCGGTCAGCCGCTCGCCAAACCGCGCCAGGCAGGCCCAGCCGCGCTCCATCGCCTCGCGCGTCAGCGCGTGCTGGGCGTTCAGGCCGCCGCCCAGGCGCACCGTTTCCTTGAGGTATTCGACGCGCTCGATGCGCTGGTGCGAGCCGATGCGGCCAATTTCCAGCCGGAAGCTGTTCGAGCCGAGGTCTACGGCAGCAAGCAGGGATTCGGGGGCCATGGAGTGTCTATCCTTTTTTCAGAGTGCAGGGGGCGTTTGCGGGCCAACCGCACAGTCTGAAAAGACTGTGTGACAACGGCGTGACAGCCCTGCAATGTTGAGCCCTACCCTCATGCCGCAGCAGGCGTGCCGCCGTCCGTCCGGATGTCCCGGCGCTGGGCGGCAAACACCCGCCGAACGATAACCACAAAGATAATAGCTACTACCGCAAGCGATACGGACGTTGCAACCCAGAAAGGTGTTGGAATTGTTTGCCAATCAGCGGAAGTAGCTCTGTTTTTATACGCCAGCCAATACCCGCCGCCCAGGCCCGCACCCCACAGCAAGGTGCAGTAGACCAGCAGCGGCGCCAGCGTCACGCGCCAGCTGCGCAGCAAAAAGATGCAGACGCACTGCACGTTGTCCGCCGCCTGGTACAGCGCCACCCACAGCAGCAGCGAGGCGGTGAGGGCGATGACG
This sequence comes from Comamonas sp., assembly GCA_019104825.1. Lineage (GTDB taxonomy): Bacteria > Pseudomonadota > Gammaproteobacteria > Burkholderiales > Burkholderiaceae_C > Comamonas > Comamonas nitrativorans. The sequence continues at coordinate 938 of JAHRXD010000191.1, read as the reverse complement.
GCGGCGTCGCCCGTATAGACCTGGGGCAGCCAGTGGCGCGTGAGCAGCATCGCGCCGCACAGCAGGGCGCCGCAGGCCAGGGCGAGGCGCACCCCCAACCAGGCGACTTGCTGGGCGCGTAGCTCCTGCCCCTGGCCGCGCCACCAACTGGCGCGGGCGCTGACGGCAATGCCCAGCGACAGCGGCAGCATGTAGCAGATGGCCGCCAGGTTGGCAGCGATCTGGTGGCTGGCGGCCGACAGCGTGCCCTGGCGGGCGACGAACAGGGCCACCAGGGTGAACGAGGTCACCTCCACCCCGATCGCCAGCCCCGCCGGAACGCCCAGGCGCAGAAAGTCCCGCAGGCGTTGCCAGTCGGGCGCTTCCAGGCGTTGCCACAGGCGCAGCGGGCGGTAAAACCCCTGGGTGCGCATCAGCACCAGGGCGGCGATGGCAATGGCGTAATCGACCAGCAGCGTGGCCCAGGCGCAGCCGGCGGCCCCTTGTGGCGCAATGCCCCAGCCGCCAAAGGTGAACCAGACCGACAGCGGCACCTTCAGCACCAGGGCGCCTACCTGAATCCAGGTGACGAGCTGCGGGCGGCCCAGCGCCTGGTTCAGCGTGGTGTAGAGGCGAAAGAACAGTGCCGAAGGCAGCGCCCAGCCGACGATGATCAGGTAGTGGCGCACGCTCTCCTGCATGGCGGTGGGCACTTCGGTCAGGCGCAGCAGCGGATCGGGGAACAGCAGTACGCCCATGCCCAGCACGCTGGCGGCGGCTGCCAGGTACAGCGACTGGCGAAACGACTGCCCGATGGCCGCCGTCTCGCCGCGCCCGTGCTGCTCGGCCCAGACGGGCAGCAGCGCCTGCAGCACGCCCATGAGCGAGACGTAAACGCTCACGAACACGGCAGACGCCACGGACAGGGCGGCCAGCGCATCGGCAGAAAAGCGCCCGGC
>JAHRXD010000171.1 GCA_019104825.1 Comamonas sp. | reverse complement strand
TGCGGCCAAGGCGGCTTCCTGCTGCGCCAGCTCGGCGCGGTAGCGCTGGCGAAACGCCTCCCACCGGGCCGGGTCGTGACCAAACCACTGGCGCAGCGCGGTGCTGGGGGCCAGTTCCTTTTGCCAGCTGTGCAGGGCCAGCGCTGCCTTCTTGACGCCCCGGGGCCACAGGCGGTCGATCAGGATGCGGGCGCCGTCCTCGGCGGCGGGCGGGACATAGGCCCGCCGGATATGCAGGTGGCTGGCAGGAATCGGGGGGATGGTCGGCATGGCAGTCTCTTTTTTCTGGTTCACGCGCACGGTTATATAGACATCTTTTTAAGATAGATCAAATCTCGTTATTAACCATGATGCTAGCGCCAGAAGGCCCAAGCCCTTCTGACAGGACGGCACAACAGGCATCCAATTGGCCGAGAAAGTACCCGCATTGGGTGCGAAATAAGAAACCCTGGAGCCTGACATGAACAGCACCGTCCTGAGTCTGCTGGCGGCCTTTCTGCTCTCCCTCATAGGCTTGTTTGCCTTCATGTGGTCGATGCGCAAGGGCCTGCTGGTGGAGAACCCCGGCGCCGCATCGGCGATTTTCACGCCCGGCGAGATCGGCCTGGCCGACGACCCGACGCTGACCGCGCACGACCGCGAGCGTCTGCAAAAGGCGATCGACGCCACCAACGCCAAGACGCCGGACGAGCGCTGGCAGAACGAGCCGGACACCGACTTCACCCGCGAGCAGCGGATGCAGGCCGACGAATCCTCGCGCTGGCCGGTGCTGCTGCTGATCGTGTTCGCCTGTCTGTGGCTGGTGCTGGGTTCCATCGCTGGGCTGACGGCATCGCTGAAGCTGCACATGCCCGACTGGCTGGTGCAGGAAGCCTGGCAGACCTTTGGCCGGATGCGCACCATGCACCTGACGGCAGTGTTCTACGGCTGGATCACCAATGCCGCCCTGGCCGCCATCGTCTGGCTGACGCCGCGCCTGATGCGCACCCCCTTGCGCGGTGCGCCATGGATCGTGCTGGGCGCCGTCTTCCTGAACATCGGCGTGGCCAGCGGCATCGGCGCCATCGGCATCGGCTGGACGGCGGGGATGGAGTACCTGGAAATCCCCTGGCAGATCGGCATCTTCGTCGGCCTGGGCCTGGTGCTGATCGCCGTGAACGTGTTCAACACCGTGCGCCACCGCACGGCCAGGCACCTGTACGTCACCAGTTGGTACCACCTGGCGGCCCTGCTGTGGATCATTCTGCTGTTCGTCATCGGCAAGCTGCCCGGCGTGCATTACGGCGTGCAGCAGGCGACGATGAACTGGTGGTACGGCCACAACGTGCTGGGCCTGTGGTTCACGCCGGTGAGCGTGGGCATCATCTATTACTTCCTGCCCAAGGTGATCGGGCGGCCCGTGCGCTCGTACAACCTGTCGATCCTGGGCTTCTGGACGCTGGCCTTCTTCTACGGCCAGGTCGGCGGCCACCACCTGGTGGGCGGGCCGGTGCCGGGCTGGATGGTGACGCTGTCGATCGTGCAGAGCATGATGATGATCGTGCCCGTGCTGGCCTTCACCATCAACATGGCCTGCACCATTCGCGGGCGGGCGCATCTGGTGAAGTATTCGCCCACGCTGCGCTTCATGGCGTTCGGCGCGGTGATGTACATGCTGTCCTCGCTGCAAGGCTCATTCGAAGCGCTGCGGGCCGTGAACCAGGTGGCCCACTTCACCCACTTCACCGTGGCGCACGCCCACCTGGGGGCCTATGCCTTCGTCACCATGGTGCTGTTCGGCGCCATCTACTTCATGCTGCCGCGCGTGCTGCACCGCGAATGGCCGTGCCCGCGTCTGATTGCCGTGCATTTCTGGCTGGCGGCGGGCGGAGCGATGATCTACTTCGTCTTCCTGACGATCGGCGGCTGGCTGCAAGGCACCTACATGCTGGATGCAGCCAAGCCGTTCATGGATTCGGTGGCCGTGACCATCCCCTACCTGCAATGGCGCAGCGTGGGCGGCGCCCTGATGGTGACCAGCCATCTGGTGTTTGCCGGCCACCTGCTGGCCATGCTGCTCAACACGCAATCGCGGCGCACCGGCCCGGCCCTGTGGGGCGACCCCGCCACCGCCGCTGCCGCCCTGGAGGTTCGTCATGGAAAGTGAAGTCAAACTCGCCTCGGGCGCCCTGGCGACCCTGGCGGTAGCCACCGCCGCGCTGGTCGTGCTGCCCTACATCCAGGTGCGCGACATCCAGGCGCCGGAGGCGCTCAAGCCCTACACCAGCGCCGAGCTGCGCGGGCGCAACAGCTACATCGCCAACGGCTGCGTCTACTGTCACTCGCAGCAGCCGCGCGACAAGGGCTTCGGCCCGGACGCCGAACGCGGCTGGGGCCGCGCCACGGTGCCCGCCGATTACGTCTACGACAAGCCCCACCTGCTGGGCAGCATGCGCACCGGCCCCGACCTGATGAACATCGGCGTGCGCCAGCCCAGCCAGGACTGGCACCTGGGCCACCTGTACCAGCCCCGGGCCTACGTGCCGGGGTCGATCATGCCGTCCTACCCCTATCTGTTCGAGGTGAAGGACCAGGCCCAGGTCGAACCCGGCGAGGTGGAGGTCAAGCTGCCGCCCGGCCATAGCCCCGAGGGCAAGGTCGTCGTCGCCACGCCCGAGGCGCTGGACTTGGTGAAATACCTGCAAAGCCTCAAGCGCAACTACCCCGTTTTGCCGCCCGAGCCTGAAGGCGCTGCGCAGTGACGCCGGAGGAAACCACCATGTCTGAAAAACTCGAAATCCAGCCGCAGGAACTGCGCGAAAACGCCGACCCGGAAGAATCCATCCGCCCCATGCCCTGGCTGGCCGCCCTGGTCACCGTGGCCATGGTGCTGTTCGGCATCGTCTACCTGCTGGTCAATCCGCCCATCGAACGCACCGACCTGGGCGACATGCGCTCCCTGGCCGACCTGCGCCCCAGCCCCCAGGCCGCAGCGGGCGGCGCAGGCGGGGCGGTCGATGGCGGCGCCGTCTTTGCCGCCAACTGCGCCGCCTGCCATCAGGCCAACGGCGAGGGACTGCCCGGCGTCTTCCCGCCGCTGGCCGGTTCCGAATGGGTGGTGGGCGATCCCAAGGTGCTGGCCAACATCCTGCTGCACGGCATCGTCGGCGAGATCGCCGTCAAGGGCCAGACCTACGCGGGCATGATGCCGCCCTTCCCGCAACTGTCCGATGCCGAGATCGCCGCCGTGCTGACCCACATCCGCAGCACCTGGGGCAACCAGGCCGATGCGATTGCCGCCGACCTCGTCGCTACCGAAAGAGAAGCTGGCAGCGCACGCACTGCGCCATTTGAAGGCGGTGAGGCATTGAAAGCCTTGATGAACTAGCGGAAAGAGCTATCAAAAGGAGATACTGAACATGCTGCGCACCGCGCTGCTCAGTCTGGCCCTGCTGCTGGGCGGCTACAGCGCCGCAGCGTGGCTGACGCACGGCTTCCAGGTCTGGACGGACGAAGGCGCCCGCCGCCTGGAGGTGGCGCTGCGCCCCCTGCCCCTGCCGGACGTCGTGGTGGACGGCCCCGGCATCGCCCCCGCCGCCCTGCCCGATCTGCTGGCCGCCAGCGGCCAGGTCACCATTGCCGACTTCTTCTACACCCGCTGCAAAACCGTGTGCCTGAGCCTGGGCGGCAGCTTTGGCGAAATGCAGGCGCAGTTGCAGCAGCAGGGGGACACTGGCGTGCAATTGCTGTCCATCAGCTTCGACGGCGCCCACGACAGCCCGCCCATCCTTGCCCGCTACGCCCAGACCATGGGGGCCAAGGCGCCGCTCTGGCGCTTTGCCCGCGTGGCCGACGCCCAGCAACAACAGCAACTGCTGCGCGGGCTGGGCGTCGTCGTCATCCCCGACGGCATGGGCGACTATGAACACAACGCCGCCCTGCTCGTCTTCGATGCCCGGGGCCGCATGGTGCGCATCTTCGACCTGGCCGAGCAGGAACTGGCGCTGAATTACGCCCGCCACCTGGCACGGCAACCCACGGCCCGGCAAACCGCCACGGCGCAACCGGGGGCGGTATGAAGTCGATGGATTTTTTTAATAGCTTGCAGCGCTTGCTGGATCAAGGATTACGCCTGTTTTTATTGCAAAAAACGGTGTGCTTCCTCAGTTTGGGCAGCCTCTGCCTGCTCCTGGCCCTCGGCCTGCGCCCCTGGCTGGAGTCCAGCATGTGGCGGCACATGGTGCTGCAATTTCCCCTGCTGCTGCTGGCGGGCGCGGCCCTGGCGCTGGCCTTGCCCCCACAGGCCCGCCGCTGGCTGGACGGCTGGAACCGGCACGGCATCGCCGGGCTGGTGCTGTGCGCCACGGTGCTGGCCGTGCTGATGGTGCCGCGCATCCTCGATCTGGCCCTGCTGCGCCCGGAAGTGGAAGCGGCCAAGTGCAGCGCCCTGCTGCTGGCCGGGGCAGGACTGGCCCTGTCCTGGCGGCCTGCCGGGGCGGTGCTGCAATTTTTCTTTCTGGGCAACCTCCTGGGCATGACGGCGATTGTCGGGCTGCTCTACATCGACAGCCCCCTGCGCCTGTGCAACGCCTATCTGCAGGACGACCAGATCCGCCTGGGCCAGTGGCTGGTGGGCATCAGCAGCGCCCTGGCCGTGGCCTGGCTGGCCCGCGTCGCCTGGGACATGACCCGGCGCGAAGCCCGGGCGCTGGCCAAGGCGCGTTAGCTAGAGCGTCGCCAGCAGTTGCTTCACCCATTGCTCCTGGTGCGGGCGCTGGTGCTGTTCCTGCAGGTGGTTTTCGACAAATTTCTGCACCGTCAGCAACTGCTGCGCGTCGTGCATCTGCACGGCCTGGGTCAGCACATCGTCCTCGGCGGCGATGTGGGTGCGGGTGGTCTGCCGGTCGCTGAACGTGTGCAGTTCGTAATTGCCGTTTTGCATGTCCAGCATCCCGTCGGGCAGCAGCGCCTTGGCGATGTGGCCGTCCAGCGCGGTATGCACGGTCTGTTCCAGCGCCAGGCTGCCGGTGTCGGCGCGGTAGCGGCTGTCGGTGCGCTGGCCGACCCGGTAGTCGGTGTGGCCCTGCTCGGTGACCATGCCCCAGCGGTTGGTGCGCTGGAAGTCGCCGCTGAAGCTGGCCTCGAAATCGGCCAATCCACTGAGCAGCGGGGCCACCTGGGAGCCCAGGGCCGCAGGCATCAGCGTCTGCGGTACAGCGGAGGCCGGGATGCCGTGCATCTGCGTGAAGCTGCTGGTGAACAACGCCACCAGATCGGCATCCGCCCGGCTGCGCTGGGCAGCGGCGCCGATGTTTTGCAGGTGCTGGTTCAGGGCCGCCTGCTTTTGTCCGGGGTCGGCGCTGACCAGGGTGGCGGCCGGGTTCAGGTGGACGGCAATGTTGCCGCCCATGTCGGTTTTCAGCTCCAGCGACTGGCGCTGGTCGTCCAGGCGCAGGTGCAGCGCTTGCAGGCGGGTGTTGCTGCCTTCGGGCACGCTGACGGACAGGTTCAGGCCGGCAAATGCCTTGCGGTCGTAGTCCATCAGGCCGGACAGGTCGATCTTCGGGCTGCCTTCCCGGCCCAGCCCGGACAGGGCACGGTCCAGCCCTTCGGACAGCGCTGCCAGCGCCTTGCGCTCGGCATCGCTCAGGGGGCCGCTGCTCTCGATCTGCACATGCAGCCCCGGGTTGCCCTGGGGGCTGCTGTTGACGGCAATCTGCAACTGCACCTTCTGGCCCGAGCGGGTGGTGATCTCCAGGCTGGCCGTGGCCGCGCCAAAGCGCACGCCCTCCATCTGGATGCCCAGGTCACGCGTGGCATCCGGGCGGGACAACAGGGTCTGGCGGTAGCTGGTACCGCTGCCGGACAGCTGCGACAACAACATGCCGCCGAGCTTGCCCCACTGGCCGCCCAGACTGCCCAGGCTGCGGTTGCTTTCCATGCGGGCGCTGATGGCATCCCTGGGCGCGGTGGCCCAGGCTGGCCCGCTGGAGGTCGGCACGGTGTACGTCGGCATGGCCTTGACGCTGGAGATTTCCAGCACCGTCGAAGGCGTGGCAGGCTGCGGCACGGCGGTGTCTTGTGCGCTGACAGCCTGGGCAGCTTGCGCACGCGCAGTCACGGCGGCAGAGGCCAGGGCGGAGGGAAGGGCAGATGGCGTGATGTGCAGGCTGGTCATGGATGGGTTGGTAACGCGCTTCATCTACCTATCGGCACAAAGCGCCCGAACTTGAAAACAGACCCGGCATAAAAAATGCCCAGGGCCGAAGCCCCGGGCATTGCCCCTTATCCAGCGTCAAGCGCTCAGGCCACGGCCTTGCAGGTCTGCTCGAACTCGCGTTCGATCTCCTCGTTGCGCTTGTAGGTGACCAGGCTGACCAACACCATCACCACCATGCTGACGATGAAGGCGGGCAGCAGCTCGTAAACGCCGGTGCCCAACTGTTTCCAGACGAACACCATGACCGAGCCGGCCACCATGCCGACCAACGCGCCGATGTTGGTCAGCTTGCGCCAGTACAGGCTGAGCAGCACCAGCGGGCCGAAGGATGCGCCGAACCCGGCCCAGGCAAAGGCCACCAGGCCCAGGATGGTGTCGCTGGGGTTGGCCGCCAGCACCGCCGCAATGATGGCCACCGCCAGCACCCCGGCGCGGCCCAGCAGCATCAGCGTACGCTGGCTGGGCACCGTCTTGCGTGCGGCCAGGAACATGTCTTCCACCAGGGCGGAAGAACACACCAGCAACTGGCTGGACAGCGTACTCATGATGGCGGCCAGCACGGCAGCCAGCACAAAGCCCGCGATCAGCGGGTGCAGCAGCACCTGCGACAGCAGCAGCACCACGGTTTCGGCATCGGCGGGGGCATTGCCGAACTTGCTGAAATACGCAATGCCGATCAGGCCGCTGCACACTGCGCCGCCCAGCGACAAAAACTGCCAGCTTGCGCCGATGCGGCGGGCGCTGGCGGCCTCCTGCGGCGTGCGCAGGGCCATGAAGCGCACCACGATGTGCGGCTGGCCGAAATAACCCAGCCCCCAGGCCAGGCCGGAGACGATGACCAGCGCCGCCGCGCCCGCCGTCATCTTGCCCGCGCCGATCAGCGACAGATTGCCTGCGCCCACGGTGGTGACGAGGCTGGCGGTTTCGCCCATGCCGCCCACGGCAAAAATCGCCACGGCAGGCACCACGATCAGCGCCACCACCATCATCAGGCCCTGCACCACGTCGGTCAGCGACGCGCCCAGAAAGCCGCCGAACAGCGTGTAGACCAGCGTCACCGCCGTCACCAGCAGCAGGCCCGTCATGTAGTCGCCGCCGAAGGCGCTTTCGAAGAACTTGCCGCCCGCCACCATGCCCGAGGAGCAATACAGCGTGAAGAACACCAGGATGATGATGCTGGAGACGCTGCGCAGCAGGCGCGTGTTGTCACGCAGCCGGTTCTCGAAGAAGCTGGGCAGCGTGATGGAGTTCTTGGACACTTCGGTGTAGGCCCGCAGCCGGGGCGCCACCAGCCGCCAGTTCAGGTAGGCGCCGATGAACAGGCCCACGGCGATCCAGCCTTCGATCAGGCCGGTGGTGTAGATGGCCCCGGGCAGGCCCATGATGAGCCAGCCCGACATGTCCGAAGCGCCCGCACTGAGCGCCGCCACCCAGGGCGGCAGGCCGCGCCCGGCCAGCATGTAGCCCTCGTGGTCGCTGGTTTTGAGAAATGCCAGATAGCCGATCAGCAGCATCAGGCCGAAGTACAGCGCCAAGGCGATGTAGGTGTAGAAATTACCGGACACGTTTGTCTTTTTCCTTCCGTTGAAACGGGCTTCAGGCCATGGTCATCAGCTGGGCATTACCGCCCGCTGCTGCCGTATTGGTGCTGATGGACTGTTCATGCAGCAGGGCGGCCAGGTCATAGCCCTGGCCGGCGTGCAGCGCCTCGCTGCTGCGGCTCTCGATGCGCACGATGGCGCCGGCACGCGCTGCCACCCTGGTGGTGATGGCCACCAGGGCATCGCCGTCGCCCTCGAAAAGCAGGGCGCTCATGGGCACGGCGGCGTCTTCCAGGCTGGCGCTGTCGGCGCTGTGCAGCCAGGCCGTGCCGGCATCGCCGGCAGCCGCACGCACGGCGTGCCAGGCGGCGGCGCAGCCG
>JAHRXD010000101.1 GCA_019104825.1 Comamonas sp. | reverse complement strand
CTGGACGGCGCGGCGCAAAGCGGCCGGGCCTTCCACCACCAGTCCCGCTTGCTGATCGACCCCGAATTGATCCAGAGCGTGGAGATCGACCGGGGTGCCGCTCCTGCCAGTGCCGGGCCGGGGGCGCTGGCTGGCTCCATCCGCATGACCACCAAGGATGGCCGCCAGCTCCTGCGCGAGGGTCAGACCATTGGAGCCAGCGTGCGCGGCGGTATGGCCTCTAACGACGGGCACCGCTGGGGCGCGACGCTGTATGGCTTGGCCGGTGAGAACGTGGACTTCCTGGTCTCTGCCAACCGCGATAAAAATGACGACTACCAGGCTGGCGACGGCACCCGGCAGATCTACAGCGGCTCCACGCAGAGCAGCCAGCTGGGCAAACTCAACTGGCGTATGGCCCCCGGCCACCACCTGACATTGGGCTACCAAAGCGTGCAGGACAAAGGCACGCGCTACTTGCGCCCCAATTTCTGGCAGGCCCAGGGCAATTCCCTCATGCCGCAAAAAACCGACCGCGACACGCTCACCGCCACCTACCGCTTCGACGGTGCGGGCCACCTGCCAGCGATGGAGTTGGGCCTGTTCTCCGACACCATGAAGGTCACGCGCACCCCCACGACGGCACAGCCACAGTTCAACAAACCGGCGGGTTATACGTTTGGTGAAGAAATCACCTCCAGCGGGCTGAACTTCAAGGCCGCCAGCCGCATCGCCGGCGCCACCGTGCGCTATGGGCTGAACCTCCACCGCTTTGAGATGAACACTGTCAATGCCCGTCCACCCGTCGTCTCGACCAGCAACGGGCACGAGAAAAGCAGCGTCAAGGGGCTGTTTGCCGAAACCAGCATCCCGCTGGGCGATCAATTCTTGCTGGGCGCAGGCACACGCTACGACTGGTACAGCTATACCGACAACCATGGGCAGCGCATCGCCAGCCATGGTTTGAGCCCTAACGCTTCGCTGACCTGGATGGCCACCGATGCCTTGAGCGTGCGGGCCTCCGCAGGCCGCACCCTGCGCGGCGCGGGGCTGAAGGAAGCCTTCTATGTGGACAACACCCGCTGGCGCAACAACCCCGACATCCGGCCGGAAAAGGCCGACAACTTTGAGCTGGGTGTGAACTACAACCAAGGCCCCTGGAGCGCCAAGGCCACCGTGTTTCGCCAGCAGATCCGCAACTTCATCACCACCACCACGGGCGCGACTTGGCTGGTGGACAACGTGGGCACGATGAAGTCCTCCGGCTACGAATTGAGCGCTGCTTGGGACAACGGCACTTGGCGCAGCGGCCTGGCCGTGGCCAACGCCCGCCCCAAGCTCAACGGCTACGACCTGGGCGATGAAGCCTACGGGCTGGGCGTTTCCACAGGCCGCAGCTGGAACTTGAACCTGGGCTACCGCCTGCCCGCCTGGAATCTGGACTTCGAGTGGTTCGCCCGCTTTATGGAGGGCAAAACCTCCACCGAATACCTGATCTCCGAGGGCCGCACCGCCACCAAGCGCAAGCCCGGCTTTGGCGTGCACGATGTCTATGTCAATTGGCTGCCCACTGGCAATGACCGCGTGCGCGTGACCTTTGGCGTGCGCAATCTGTTCAACAAGTTCTACTACGACCAGGGCAGCTACGCCTACTACGTGGATGCTGTCGGCAACAGCACCGGCCGGGGCTTTGCCGAGCCGGGGCGCAATGTGCGACTGGATGTCAGCTGGAAGTTTTGACGAGTGAAATGTTTTTAATAGCATTCAGCGCTTGATGGCCAAGCGCTGAATTGCTATTACTCCTGTGCTAGGCCCGCCTCGGGCACGTAGACCATGGAGCCGTCCTTCATCTTGTAGGCCACGCCGGCTTTGGCCCCCTGGCCTTCGCCGATTTCGCCGCTGGCCTTGTAGTGCTCGATCTTGGCACCGTCCTTGATGATGACTTCCATGTTCTCTTTGCCCGGGTTTTTAATGACCGTGACCTGCTCGGCGGTGAACGGGTTGGTCGGGCTTTGCGCCACGGCCAGCAGCAAGGCGGCGATGATGACCAGGAACACATCGATCAGGTTCACGACCGAGAGGATGGGGTCGTCCTCGTCGCTGTCCTCCAGCAGGCGGCGGCGGGTGCTTTGGGCGCTGGCGCTGTGCGCGATGGGCGCTGCAGGGGCGGGGGGATGGGCGGCACTCATGCGGCGGCCTCCTGCTTTTTCAGGGGCATGACGGTGGCGGGCGGCGCTTGGGGGGCGGCTTGGCCGGCCAGCTCGGCCTCGATGGCGGCCAGATCGACGGCATACCAGCGTTTGCGCACGTTCACCACGGTAAAGCTGATGGCCGCCGCCAGCAGCGCCAGGATGACGGCAGAAAAAGCAATCATCAGGCTGCGCGAGACATCTTGCAGCGCCCCGTCGGCCAGGGCTTTGAGCGCCGGGCCCATGGGGATCATGGTGGCCACCAGCCCCAGCATGGGCGCAACGCGGGTGGCAATGCGGGCAAATTCCAGGCGTTTGACGGCCACGGTCTCCAGCGCCACCAGGTCGCAGCCGGGGTCGGCGCGGCGCAGGGCGTGCAGCTCAAAGCCCGCCGGTTTGCCCTGGGTGCGTTGCCATGCCTGCCAGGCAAACGCGCCCAGCGCGTAGAAGGCGTG